>NZ_RZTF01000171.1:0-3585 GCF_004023175.1 Mesorhizobium sp. M7A.F.Ca.MR.362.00.0.0 | reverse complement strand
CCTAATGACGGTGACGCCCTTGAAGCCGGAAACAGGGTGAGGCTATGTCATCGCAAAACGCTAGGCAAGCAAAAAAGCCTGGGTGTCTTTTTGCACCGCAATATCGTAAATGATGCGGTGCAATATAAGGAAATAACTAGGACAGTATTGGTTAGATAAAGTATTTCTACTAGCTAAATAACGGTTGACCGCATAAAATTTGATTATTTTTTGAGTTTTACATTTCACCTAAGCAAGGATTTTATTTAGCGGTATTCACTTCGATGTCTCGGCCTGGCCATCTACGTGCTGCATGGGGAATCGATAGTGGGCCAAGCATGAGATGATCGTTGGAGTTGGGGTGTGGAGCGGGCCATCAGGCCGCCATGCGGAACCACGGTCGATGAGTACCGCATTCCTCCTTTGGTCGTATACGGAAGCCATGGGCGCTTGACTGACTCTGCGGCTCGTTGCCAACTGCCACGGTGATCCCGACTTGGCACATCGCGCCCAGGCTAACCGGAGGTTTTCCCATGATCAGATATGTTGGATTTTCGACCTTGCCGCTGCTCCTGGCCGCGCCGCTGGCCTTCGCAAACCCGGCGGGCGCCGCGGGAGATTACCCGACAGCAACGATTGCCGATTACGTGCTCGGCTGCATGCAGACGAACGGCCAGACACGTAAGGCGCTGGAAAGCTGTTCCTGCTCGATCGACGTCATCGCCTCGATCCTTCCGTACGACCACTATGAGAGGGCCGAGACTTTCAAGAGTATGTCTTTGACCACAGGCGAAAACGCTGGGCTGTTTCGCGAAAGCGCACCGGCGAAGGCCGCCCGTACCGAATTGAAGCGCGCGCAGTCGGAAGCCGACGTGCGCTGCTTTTAGAGCCTGCTCCCTCCGCAAGCCGGATAGAGTTCCATCCTTTGCCTGGACATGATCCTCCCGAAATGAGCTTCACTTCGGGGATCGAGCTGGCAAGCACCCGGCATTACGGCGCAAGAGGGATACTTTAGAGACCTGCTGTCTCCAGGGGCCACTGATTGCGGAATGTTTTGCCATCCGTGTCGGTCGCTTCCACCTGGATTTCGCCGTTGCCATGCACGGTGAAATCGAACCGGAAATTGGGGTCTTCCGAAATCGATATTCCACCTTCCATGGAGAGGATCGGCCGGCCGGCTTGCGAGATCGACAGTTTCTGAACAAAATGCGCCGGTATGAAATACTGGGTCAGCGGATCGCGCTGCAGGCCCGAATTGTTAGGGTGCCGGATCATCAACTGCAGTTCCTCAGTCTTGGTCATCGTCTCTTTGGGCGGGAACTGGCGCAGCTTCATCTGACCCATCGTCGCGTTGGCCTCGTCCTGGTTCTTGACCGCAGGGGCGGAGCATCCGCCTGATGCCTTAACGAAGGTCTGCATCATATGGAGCTGGCCGCTCTGCGTCTCAGCGATGGCACGCAGATAGGAATAGTCGTTGACGCGCACGCGCGTCGAAAGATGCGTCACGCCGGCATCCTTGCCGAGCTGGAACGTTGCCGCCACCGGTGCAGGGTTGGCATCGATGATCAGGGTAACGGATTTGATGCCGTCCGGCGCCTTGGCTGGATCGAGATAGATGTCGACGGGCACGATGGCGGCATCCTGCGCCCGCTTCGGCGCTTCGATCCTGACGACGCCGGTATCGACCAGAATTGCCCGATCGCCGAACACGTCGCCCTTCAAGTCATGCCAGATTCTGTCCGAGGACGCGGTTGTTTGCTGTGCGCTGGCGGTTCCGGAGGAACCGAGCAGCGTGCCGATGGCCAAGATGATCGCGACAAAAACGGATGCGAGCGGCAAAGCGAGCTGCCGGCTCGAGTAAGGGTGATTTTGCATTTCGATGCCTCCACCAATGCAGAGAGGTGGTGCCCAGGCTGGCGTTGAGGATAAGCCTTTGGCGACGCCTTGGCAAATCGCCGTGCCTTACAGCTGCTGGACGCATGTCGGCATCGTCTATTCCCACTCGAGTTCGGCAAATGCGGCCGTTGCGTTGCGCTGGTTGTAGTCGTCGAACAGGTGCCAATTATCCCGTTCGGTTTCGCCAGCGGTTTTGACTGCTTCGCGCAGCGGCGTTCCGTCGGCGATCGCCTTTCGGATATCGCGCGCCAGAATCTCGAAATAGCGTCGCTCCCCCGCCAGCGCCTGTGGCCAGTCGGCCGTTACAGGACCATGGCCTGGAACGACGCGCGCGGCGTCGATCGCGGTGAGCACATCCATCTGGCGGAGCCATCCAAGCAGTGATCCGTCGAGCGTCGGCAAGGAGCCCATGAACACGAGATCGCCGGCAAAGAGCGTTCTGGTCGCGGTATCGAATACGGTCAGGTCGTTGTCGGTGTGCGCCGCCTTCCATGCCCGCAGTTCGATCATGCGCCCGCCGAGGTCGAGTTGCAGGCGATCGTCGACCAGCATGGTCGGCGGCACGATCTCGATCCCCTCCATCAACGCCTCGCCAAGCTGTTCGCGATAGTTGTGCAGATAGAACGCTCCACGCGCCTCGAGAGCACGCGGCAGATTGCGGTGACCGACGATGGTCGCGCCGATCTTCCGGAATGCCGCATTGCCGAAGATGTGGTCGGGATGCATGTGGGTGTTGACCAGGAAGCGAACCGGCTTTGCTGTCAGCTTTCCGATCGCGGCGAGAAAGGCCTGCGCCTCGATCAGGCTGCCACCGCTGTCGATGACGGCAACCGCATCGGTGCCGATGACGGCGCCCAGATTGCAGATCGCACCGTTGTTGGCGGCGGTCATCAATTCATCCGCGCCCTGGAAGGCGAAGACGCCGTCGGCGATTTGCGTGGTCGAGAACCGCAAGCTGCCGCCTGCGGCCAGAACGGCTCGTCCGAGGCAGCATGGCAGCAAGGCGGCGCTGGCAGCGGTGCAGGTGAAGCCACTCACAAGTCTGCGTCTTAGCCGATCAACCGACATGAAGGCCTCCGATATGCATTTCGCCAGCAGGCGATCAGGTGACGTCCGGAAATCTATGATGGAACGACCGCAGGAGATCGCTCATCACCTGCGAATTGCGATGTTGCCGTGGCAACCGTACGTCGAACACGCCGAGCACATGGGTTGGCCGTGGCGCGAGCACGATGATGCGGTCCGACAGCATCAGTGCCTCGCGTAGATTGTGCGTCACCATCAAGGCGGTCGTTGGCCGTGCCGACCACACGGTCAAAAGCAGATGCCGAAGCCGCTCGGCGGTCTGTTCGTCGAGCGAGACAAAGGGTTCGTCCAGGAAAAGCACCGCCGGCTCGGTGGCGAAAGCCCTGGCAAGTGCTGCCCTGCGCGCAAGGCCGAGCGACAGTTCGGCAGGATAGAGCGAGCGCATGCCGGCGAGGCCGAGCGTGTCGAACAGCCCGTCCAGATTTTTCGCTCTCAAGCTTTTCGGCAACGCCAGCCTGACATTCTGTTCCACCGTTCGCCACGGCAGCAGGGTCGGTTCCTGGAATACGGCGGCGACGCGGTTCGAACCTCCTTGCGGCAACTGGAAGGAGCCGGAAAAGTCTTTGTCCAAGCCAAGCAGGATACGCAGCGTCGTGGTTTTGCCGCAGCCCGACGGTCCCAGCA
>NZ_RZTF01000170.1:0-12750 GCF_004023175.1 Mesorhizobium sp. M7A.F.Ca.MR.362.00.0.0 | reverse complement strand
GCTCGACCGAAAGCGCGGTGCGCACCGCGCCGCCGATCTCGGTGATCTCTTGTTCGACCCGGTCCTGCTGGCCGGTCGCAGCGGTGAACGATGCCGCTTGCTGGCGGCGCGCCATCTCGTCGGCACCTTCCAGTTCAGCCGGAGCCGCCGAGGGCAGGATGGCTTCACGCGCGGGCAGCGGTCCGCGTGGCAGCGACGGATCGACCGGCACGATGTAGGGGAATTGCTCCGGCGGCACATAGGGCAACGTGCCGAGTGGCAGGCGGTAGCCGACGGGTGAATCGCCGGGTACCAGGAACAGCCGGCCGCGCCGCGTCTTCCATTTTTCCGAGCGCCAGCGCGGATCCGATGCCTGGCTGTTCCAACGCTGGACAGGGAGCACATAGCCGGACGGTTTGGTCAGCCCGCGTTCGAACACTTTCGCCATGCGGCTGCGTTCTTCCGGATCCTCCAGCCTGGAGTTGGACGGATCGACATTGTCGGGCAGCTTGCCTTCCTTGAGCAGCCATTCGGCCGGATCCTCATAGGCTTCGCTGACCATGGTCTTGTCGATGCCGAGTTCGCCGGCAATCGCGGTGAGCAGGCTTTCGGCCTGCTTCGGGCCGATATCGGCCTCGCTCTTTTCGCGTGCGATCAGGGACGGATCGCTCCACACTGGCTGGCCGTCGGCACGCCAGTAGAGCGAAAAGGTCCAGCGCGGCAGGCTTTCGCCCGGATACCATTTGCCCTGGCCGTAGTGGAGAAAGCCGCCGGGCGCGAAGCGCTCGCGCAGTTTACGGATCAGTTCGTCCGCCTTTTCGCGCTTGGTGGGACCGACGGCGGCGGTGTTCCACTCGGCCGACTCGAAATCGTCGATCGACACGAAGGTCGGCTCGCCGCCCATGGTCAGCCGCACGTCCCCGGCCGCGAGAGCGGCATCGACCTTGTTGCCCAACGCATCGAGAGCCTGCCAGCTTTCGTCCGAGAACGGCTTGGTGATGCGCGGATGTTCGGCGATGCGGTCGACCCGCATCTCGAAGCCGAATTCGACATTGGCGAAGCTTGCCAAGCCGGAAATGGGAGCCGCGTTGCGGAAATGCGGCGTCGCCGCCAGCGGCACATGGCTTTCGCCGGTGAGCAGGCCAGAGGTCGGATCGAAGCCGATCCAGCCGGCGCCGGGAAGATAGACCTCGCACCAGGCATGCAGATCGGTGAAGTCTATCGCCGTTCCCGGCGGACCGTCGAGTGCTACCAGATCGGGCTTCAGCTGGACCAGGTAGCCGGAAACGAAGCGCGCGGCGATGCCGAGGTTGCGCAGGATCTGCACCAGCAGCCAGCTCGAATCCCGGCACGACCCTTTTTTCGCGGCCAAGGTCTCTTCCGGCGAGAACACGCCGGTTTCCATCCGCACGATATAGGCGATCTCGCGCTGCAGCCGAGCATTGAGGTCGACGAGGAAATTGACAGTATTGGGGGCGCTGCGATCAATGGTGTTCAGCAGCGCCGACAGCAGCGGTCCCGCCGGTTCCGGCGTGCGATAGATGGCGAGATCGTCGCGGATTTCTTCCGGATACTCGAATGGAAACGCCTCGGCCGACGGCTCGACGAAGAAATCGAACGGATTGTAGACCGTCATGTCGGCGACGAGGTCGACCTCGATCTTCAACTCCGTCACCGGCTCCGGAAACACGAAGCGGGCTAGGAAGTTGCCGTAGGGGTCCTGCTGCAGATTGACGAAGTGGTTGGCCGGCTCGACCTTGAGCGAATGGCTCAGCACCTTGGTGCGGGAATGCGGCGCCGGCTGCAGCCTGATGATCTGGGGCCCGAGAACCACCGGCCGGTCGTACTTGTAGTGGGTCAGGTGGTAGACAGCTGCCAGAATTGCCATGGAGCCCCGGAATTCAGCGTTTCAAACGATTTCGCTGAACCCTGACACATCTGGCGACCATTCTCCAAGCAGAGATGTTGCGGTGCACCTAATTAAAGCAACGGTTGCCGGCTCAGAAAAACGCCTGTATCCCCGTCTGCGCCCTTCCCAGGATCAGCGCATGCACGTCATGCGTGCCTTCATAGGTGTTGACCGTCTCCAGATTCTGCGCGTGGCGCATGACGTGGTAGCCGATCTGGATGCCGTTGCCGCCATGCATGTCGCGGGCCTGGCGGGCGATGTCGAGCGCCTTGCCGCAATTGTTGCGCTTGACGATCGAGATCATTTCCGGCGCCATCTTGCCTTCATCCAGCAGCCGCCCGACGCGCAAGGACGCCTGCAGCCCAAGCGCGATCTCGGTCTGCATATCCGCCAGCTTCTTCTGGTAGAGCTGCGTGCCGGCCAGCGGCTTGCCGAACTGCTTGCGATCGAGACCGTATTGGCGGGCGCGGTGCCAGCAATCCTCGGCGGCGCCCATCGAGCCCCAGGAAATGCCGAAGCGAGCCCGGTTGAGGCAGCCGAACGGTCCGCCAAGGCCTTTTGCGTTGGGCAGCAGCGCGTCTTCGCCGACCTCGACGCCTTCCATCACCACCTCGCCGGTGATCGACGCCCTCAGCGACAGCTTGCCGCCGATCTTCGGCGCCGAAAGCCCCTTCATGCCCTTTTCCAGCACGAAGCCACGGATCTCGTCCTTGCCGTTCTCGCCCTTCAGCTTCGCCCAGACGACGAACACGTCGGCGACCGGCGCGTTGGAAATCCACATCTTCGAACCGGACAGCTTGTAGCCGTTGGCTGTCCTCTCGGCGCGTGTCTTCATGCCGCCCGGGTCGGAGCCGGCATCCGGCTCGGTCAGGCCAAAACAGCCGATCCACTCGCCGCTGGCAAGCTTGGGCAGGTACTTCCTGCGCTGTTCGTCCGAGCCATAGGCGTAGATCGGGTACATCACCAGCGACGACTGCACTGACATCATCGAGCGATAACCCGAGTCGACACGTTCAACTTCCCGCGCGACCAGCCCATAGGTGACGTAGTTCGCGCCAAGCCCGCCGAATTCCTCGGGGATGTTGATGCCGAGCAGGCCGGCCTCGCCCATTTCCCGGAAGATCGCGGTATCGAAAGTTTCGTTGAGGTAGGCGTCCTCGATCCGCGGCGCCAGCTTGTCGGCGGCGAAGGCGGCCGCGCCGTCGCGCACCATGCGCTCGTCTTCCGAAAGCTGGCCCTCGATCAGGAACGGATCTTCCCAGACGAATGCGTTCTTGTCGGCGGCCATCGCGTTCTCCCAAACCAATGCATGTCGCTCAAAACGATGACATGCATGAAGCAAAATGTTGGCCCGTTCTATCGGCCTGCGCCTCGAAAAAATCAAACGAAATTGATTCACCGATCAATGAGCTCTAGGAATGGGTCATGAGTGTCCAACGCCGCCTTTTGCCCAACATAAGCGCCCTTGCCGCCTTCGAGGCTGTGGCCCGGCTGGGCAGTTTCACCGCTGCCGCCCAGGAGCTCGATTTGACCCAGGGCGCAGTCAGCCGGCAGATCAGATCGCTTGAGGACCAATTCGGCCGCCGGCTGTTCGAACGCGACAGCCGCAATGTCAGGCTGTCGACATCGGGCGAAATCTACGCCGAGGCGGTGCGTTCGGCACTTGGCCAGTTGCGTGACGCAGCCCTTGGATTGATGAGCAATCGGCATAGTGGCATCCTGAACCTGGCTATTCTGCCGACCTTCGGCACGCGCTGGCTGATGCCGATGATCCCCGATTTCGTAGAAAACAATCCCGATATCACCATCAATTTCGTCACCCGCGTCGGCCGCTTCGACTTCGCCAGGGAGAGGCTGGATGCCGCCATCCACTATGGCCTGCCGGACTGGCCTGAGGCCGACTCGACACTGTTGGTGCGCGAAACCGTGGCGCCGGTCGTGTCGCCCGAATTCCTTGCCGGCCGCGCCATCGCCTCACCGGCCGATGTCGGCCGCCTGCCGCTGCTGCACATGGCGACGCGTCCTGGCGCCTGGGCCGAATGGTTCGAGCATCAGGGCCTGAGCGCGCCGACCGGACCGGGCATGCAGTTCGAGCAGTTCGGCACCGCCGCCCAGGCCTGCATGGCGGGGCTCGGCGTGGCGCTGCTGCCGCTGATCCTCATTGCAGGCGAACTGCAGCGCGGCCAGCTGGTGCCGGCGCCAGGCCGGCCCATGCAAAGCCGCAGCGCCTACTATCTCGTCGTCCCACACGACAAGCGCGGCCATCCGCCGGTCGCCAGTTTTCGCGACTGGCTGCTGGGCCAGGTCGAGAAGGAGCCGGCCGTTCTGGCGTGGTAGCTACTTTCGCTTCAGCGCATCCGCCAAGGCAGCACCGAATGCGCCTTGCTGTGCCGGCCGCTCCGGCTGGCGTTGCTGCGGTGCCGGCGAACGTGGTGCCGGCCTGCCGCCACCATTGTCGCGTGGCCCGCCACGCGGTGCGCCACCCTCGCCGCCATCCTTGCGCATGGAAAGCGCGATGCGCTTGCGCTTGATGTCGACGTCGACGACCCGCACCTTGACCACATCGCCGGCCTTCACGACCTCATGCGCGTCCTTGATGAACCGGTCGGCCAGTTGCGAGACATGCACCAGCCCGTCCTGATGCACTCCGATATCGACAAAGGCGCCGAAGGCGGCCACATTGGTGACCGTGCCTTCAAGCAGCATGCCGGGCTTCAGATCCTTGATGTCGTCGATGCCGTCGGCGAAGGTCGCCGTCTTGAAGCCTGGGCGCGGGTCGCGGCCGGGCTTTTCCAGCTCCGCCAGGATGTCGCGCACCGTCGGCAGGCCGAAACGCTCGTCGACGAAGACGCGCGGGTCGAGTGCCTTCAGCGCGGCACTATCGCCCATCAGCGACCGCACATCGCGCCCGCAGGCGGCGACGATCTTCTTCGCCACGCCATAGGCCTCCGGATGCACCGACGAGGCATCGAGCGGCTCGCTGCCATTGGCGATGCGCAGGAAGCCGGCGGATTGTTCGAAGGCCCGCGGTCCGAGCCGCGGCACCTTGAGCAGATCCTTCCGGCTGGCGAACGGCCCGGTCGCATCGCGATGCGCAACGATCGCGTCGGCCAGAGACGCGCCGAGACCTGAAACGCGCGCCAGCAGCGGCGCCGAGGCGGTGTTGAGGTCGACGCCAACGGCGTTGACCGCGTCCTCGACCACCGCTTCCAGCGAGCGGCCGAGACGGTACTGGTCGACATCGTGCTGGTACTGGCCGACGCCAATCGATTTGGGTTCGATCTTGACCAGTTCGGCCAACGGATCCTGCAGGCGCCGGGCGATCGACACCGCGCCGCGCAGCGATACGTCGAGGCCGGGGAATTCCGCCGCCGCCGTCGCCGATGCCGAATAGACCGAGGCGCCGGCCTCGCTGACGATCACCTTCAGGGGCTTCGGACCACCATCCGCCGGCATGTCGGACAGCATGTCGGCGACCAGCTTTTCCGTCTCGCGGCTGCCGGTGCCGTTGCCGATCGAAATCAGCTCGACCTTGTGCAGCCGGATGAGCTTGGCGAGCTCCGCCTGCGTGCCGCGCACATCGTTCCTGGGCGGGAACGGGTAGACGGTCGTCGTGGTCAGCACCTTGCCAGTGCCGTCGACCACCGCCACCTTGACGCCGGTGCGGATGCCGGGGTCGAGCCCCATAGTGGCGCGCGAACCGGCGGGCGCCGCCAGCAGCAAATCCTTGAGGTTACGGGCGAACACATGGATCGCCTCTTCCTCGGCCCGCTCGCGCAGATCGCGCATCAAATCGAGAGTCAGGTGCAGCGACAGTTTTATCCGCCAGGTCCAGCCCGCCACCTCCACCAGCCAGCGGTCACCCGGCAGGCTGCCTCCGATGGCATAGGCATTGGCTATCATCCGCTCGACCGGCTTCACCGGCGACGTATCATCGGCATCGACCTCGATGTCGAGCGACAGCACTTCCTCGTTGCGGCCACGCAGCATCGCCAGCGCGCGATGGCTCGGCACATTTGCCCAGCGCTCGACATGGTCGAAATAGTCGGAGAATTTCGCACCGGCTTCCTGCTTGCCGTCGACCACCCTGGCGCGCATGAAGGCGCGCTCCTTCATGTAGCTGCGCAATTTTCCGACCAGATCGGCATTCTCGGCGAATTGTTCCGACAGGATGTCGCGCGCCCCTTCGAGCGCTGCCTTGGTATCGGCCACCTCTTCGCTGACATAGACCAGCGCCAGTTCGGCAGGCAGCAATGAGCGGTTCGCCAGGATGGCTTCGGCCAGCGGCCCCAGCCCGCGCTCCCTGGCGATCTCGGCCTTGGTCCGGCGCTTGGGCTTGTAGGGCAGGTAGATGTCCTCAAGTTCCGCCTTGGTGCTGGCGGCGACGATCTTGCCTTCAAGCTCCTCGGTCAGCTTGCCCTGTTCGCGGATCGAGCCAAGGATGGTGTCGCGACGCGCATCGAGTTCGCGCAGATAGGCAAGGCGTTCGGCAAGATCGCGCAATTGCGTGTCGTCGAGCCCGCCGGTGACTTCCTTGCGGTAGCGCGCCACGAACGGCACTGTCGCGCCCTCATCGAGCAGTTCGATCGCCGCGGCCGCCTGTTCGGGCCGCGCGCTGATCTCGGCCGCGATGATGGCTGCAATGCGCTTGATGTCGGATGCCATGTCGTACCTGCTCTCGTCCAAAGAGCGGCGACCATAGGCGCAGACGTCCGGTCCGCCAACCGCCGCGTTTCCATGAGCCCGGCGGGTCCACAGGAAAGCGCGCGCTAATGTGGCGGCCAGGCGAGGATCAGACCATCCGGCTCAGCGCCTCGAAGAAGGCGACGATTTCGACATCGAGCGGATCGTCGACCGGCTCGGGCTGCGACGACATCTTGGCGATCACCACTTCGGTCCTGGGATCGACATACAGCCACTGGCCATGAATGCCGATGCCGCAATAGGCGCCGTTCGGCAAGCCCGTCTGGTACCATTTGTTGCGATAGCGGCCCTTCGGGAACAGCGGCTGCATCGCGCCGCGCTGCCAAGCGTCGGAACTGCCGCCGCTAGCAACCGTATCGCGCACCCAGGCTTCCGGCACGATGCGGCGGCCATTGGCCACCCCGCCTTGCCGCATCATCTCGCCAACACGCGCCAGGTCGCGCGGCGTCACCGAAATACCGCCGGCCGTGCGCGCCGTGCCTTCCATGTCGACGCCGATCGAGGCTTCGCTGACAGCGCCGAGCGGCAGCCACAGCTTCTCGCGCATCAGGTCGGTGAACCGCTGGCCCGACGCGCGCTCGAGCAGCAGTCCGAGCAGGTCGGAATTCGGCGAGCGGTAGCGGAAGGTCTGGCCATGCGGCTCTGCAAGGCGTTGCAAGGTCAAAATGAATTCGCGCAGGCTCTCCGTGCCGCCGCCCGGATTCCACAGCGTGGCGCGACGATAGCGGGCGAAAGCGCTCTCCGGATCGAGATAGGCCTCCTCGAAATCGAGGCTGACGCTCATGTCGAGCACATGCCGCACGCTCGCATCGCCATAGGCAGAGCCGGCGGCTTCAGGGATGTAGGCCGTCACCGGCGCTTCCGGGTCGAATACGCCCTCGCCTTCCAGAATGCCGGCAATGATGGCGGTCAGCGACTTGCTGATCGAAAAGATGATGTGGCGGGCGCCGAAATCCATATGCGGGGCGAACCAGTCGCCGACGATCTTGCCGTCTTTCATCACCGTCAGTGCGTCGGTGCTCGAACGCGCGAGAAATTCAGCCACTGTCTCCGATGTGCCGGCGATCGCGACCTTTTCGCCGAGCAGGCCGCCCATATCGCGCACGGGGGTTTCGACAACGCCCGACGTCGCCGCCACGCGGGCGGTCGGCACCAGTTCGCCGAGGTTCTGGAACGACCACCGGTTGAAGGGGTACTCGCGCCAGTTGGCGAGCACCACCTGGTTGCGCCGGAAGCCATAGCGGGTCTCGAACACGGTCTTGCCGGTCATGGCGTTTCCTTCCGGGTCGTTTCTTCTTTGTGGGGGCTCAGCGAAGTGCCGTGGCGATAGCGTGCACGGCCTTCAGCGTCGCTATGGAATAGGCACCATTGGCGAAATCCGGCCAGGTCGAAAGCTTCACCACGACCATTCCGGTGTTCCAGTCGATATGGATCATCTGACCGAACACGCCGCGGCACATCAGTGCGCGCGAGCGCGGATCCTCGATCCAGAACTGGTTGCGATAGCTGCCCTCCGGCAGGCTGGGGCTGAAGTCCGGCCCATGCCTGCCGTTGCGCGTCGCCTCGACCCAGCCGGCCGGCACGACGCCGCCACCATTGTCGAGGATCAGCTGGCCGAAGCGGCCATAGTCGCGCAGCGTCGCGTTGAAGCCACCGTCGGCCACCGCATAGCCGGCGCTATCGACCGTGAAGCAGGCGCTTTCATCAGCGCCGAGCTTTTGCCAGAGTTCTTCCGAAACTACCTGCGGCAGCCGTTTGCCCGTCACCCGCTCCATGATGAAGGCAAGCACGTCGGTCTCGATCGAGCGGTATTCGAATTGAGCCCCGTGCGGGCGGATCGTGTCCTTCAAGCCGAGGATCAGCTCGAACATGTGCGAGGGCCAACGAAAGGCCGGATCGCTGTCCGGCGGCACCGGCTTCCAGCCGGTGGCGACATCGACCTGGCCGATGTCGGAATAGCGGTCGGTATATTCCTCTGAGAAACGGACGCCGCTGGTCATGTCCAGCACATGCTGGACGCTGGCGCCGGTCCAGCCGGTAACGCCGAGTTCCGGCAGGTAATCTGTTACCAGTCTGGCCGGATCGATCAGGCCGCGCCCGACCAGTATGCCGAACACCGAACCGGTAACGGACTTCGCCATCGACTGCGACAAGTGCAGCGTGCGCTCATCCATGCCGTTGAAATAGCGCTCATAGGCGACCTTGCCGTCCTTGAGCACCAGAAAGCCGTCCGTATAGGTCTCGTCGAGCAACCCGGCGAGCGTCGTCGGCATGCCCTCGCTGTCCTCGACCGCCAGCCCCTCGAGATCAACCTCGGCGCGTTCGAAGCGGTGGCGATGGCCATTGCCGCGCCAGACTTCGGCGGTCGGCAGAATTTCACGGATGTGCTGGAACGCCCAGCGGTTCCACGGCGGCCGGTCCCAGTCGAGCTTCGGCGGTACCATGGCGGGCGGCGAGCCCTGCATGATCGGCGGCCGCGCGTCGCTGTTGCGGTATGACTGCATGAAAATCCCCTGCCGCCGCATGCCGCTCTTCAGTTCACTTGAATGAGGGCGGTCTGCACAGCGGACGAAAAAGCCCCCGATTGGGCCTTTCGAGTGACGAACGCCCGACGCCATGGCGAAGAGCAATGCCGGCAGGCCAGGTGAGGGGCGGCGCGAACGCTGCGAATTCAGCGCTACCCCTCATACGGCCCTTGACCCGCCGTCTTCCAACTCGCGCGGAAGAAGGCGGAGTGCCGCTATTTCTGAACGTCCGTCCAGATGCGCGTGTAGAGTTGCTGCACCTCGGGCGAGCAAGGGGTGAGGAACTCCCCCGCTTTCTCCAGTTCTGGCGGTACCACCAGTTCGGGCGCATCCTTCATGTCGGCTGGCAAGAATGCCTGCGAGCCCTTGATGCCATTGGCATATTTGGCGAAGGCGGAGATCATGGCGGCGTTCTCGGGATCCATGATGAAGTTCATGAACAGCTTGGCGTTGTCGACATTCTTGGCATCCTTGAGGATGGCAACACTGTCCATGAAAAAGGGGAAGCCCTCCTTCGGGTAGCCGAACTTGATGTCGGGGTTCTTGATGCGCGAGCGCATGATGGCGCCGTTCCAGTAGTAGACGGCCGAATAGTCGCCGGCCGGTAGCTTATCGGTCACGCTATAATCCATGGCCAGCCATTTCGGCTTGGCCTCCACCAGCTTGTCGCGCACTTTCTTGAGCAATTCCTTGTCGTCCGTGCACCAGTTGCCGCCCAGATACTTGATGGTGGCGAACAGCACGTCGTTCATTTCCGGCGCGACATTGATCTTGCCAACCAGTTCCTTCGGCGGATCGAGGAAGATGGCCGAGGTGTTGATGTCGCCGTCATAGACCTTTGTGTTGACGCCGATGCCGGTCACGCCCCACTGCCACGGAACCGTATAATGACGGCCCGGATCCCAGGGAACGTTCACCCAGCGCTCGTCGACATTCTTGAAGTTCTCCATCTGGTCGGGCCGGGCCTCAAGCAGAAGCCCTTCCTTCACCCAGATCGGCACGTAGTTGGCCGACGGCACCACAATGTCGAAGCCATGACCACCGGCGCGTACCTTTGCTAGCGCGGTGTCGTTGGAGTCGTAGTCGGTGGTCGTCACCTTGACCTTATAGGTATCCTCGAACTTCTTGATCATCTCGGGGCTAGTGTAGTCGCCCCAATTAAAGATGCTGAGTTCGCCTTCCGCATACGCGCTGCCCGCAAAGGCAAACATTGCGAATACCGCCGTGGCAGCCGTGGTCTTCCATTTCATTGCTATTCTCCCGTTTGGCAATCGTTGGTTATGGCTTGCGCCTATTGACGAAGTAGAACACGGTTACGAGCACCACCGACAGCGCAAGAAATACCGTGGCGATCGCATTGATTTCCGGGCTCGTTTCGCGCCGCAACTGGCCGAGCATGTAGGTGGGCAGCGTATCCTGGCCGCCGGACTTGACGAATTCGGTGATGACCACATCGTCGAGCGAAATGACGAAGGCGAGCATGAAGCCCGCGATGATGGCCGGCCTCAAGAGCGGCAGCGTCACGAAACGGAAGGCTTTCCAGGGCGTGGCGTATAGGTCGGCGGCTGCGCGCTCCAGCGTCAGGTCCATGCTGTCCAGCCGCGCCCGGATCGGCAGGTAAGCGAACGGGATGCAGAAGGCGGTGTGGGCGGCGATCAGGTAACCGAGTCCTGAGTAACCGGTCCAGACCTTGATGCGCGAGAACACGATCAGGAGCGCGACGCCGGTGACTATCTCCGGCACCATCAGCGGCTGGTTGATGAAGGCGTATTTGAAGGTAAGGCCGGGATAGGGCCGCGTGCGGGTCGTGGCCAGAGCAGCCATGGTGGCGGCGATCGTCGACAGCGCGGCGGCCGAGACTGCCAGCACGAGCGAGCGGACGGAGGCGTCCTGCACAGCCGAATTGTGCCAGGCCGAAATAAACCAGCGCAGTGAGACGCCATCCCAGCGCGAAAGCGAATCCGCCGTGTTGAACGAATAGGTGACGAGCGCCGCGATCGGCAGATAGAGCGCGAAGAAGGTCAGAAGCGCCATGAACCCGAAGCCGGGTTGCGCCTGGATGTCGAACGGACGCTTAGCCATGGGCTCCCTCCGACCGGGATGCGTTGCGCACGTAGAACAGGAGCGCGATCATCACCAGCACCATGAGCGTAATTGAGATGGCCGCGCCAAGCGGCCAGTTACGGCCCGCGCCGAACTGCAGTTCGATCAGGTTGCCGAGCATCATGTTCTTGCCGCCGCCCAGCACCCGCGGAATGACATAGGCGCCAAGCGAGGGAATGAAGACCAGTATCGAGCCGGCTATGACGCCGGGCTTGATCAACGGGAAGACGATGCGGCGCAGAACCTGCCAGCGACCGGCGTAAAGGTCATATCCGGCCTCGACCAGCCGGAAGTCGAGCTTCTCCATCGAGGCGTAGATCGGCAGCACCATCAAAGGTAGGTAGACATAGATCATGCCGAGCAAGATGGCCGCGTCGGTATTCATGATCTGCAGCGGTTGCTTGATGATGCCGAGCGCCATCAGCGCCGTGTTGACCAGCCCTTCGTTGCGGATCACCTGCTGCATGGCGAAGGTGCGGATCAGGAGATTAGTCCAGAACGGAATGGTGACGAGGAAAACCCAGACCTCGCGCGTCTTCGGCGGTCGCGTGGCGATGAAATAGGCTGTGGGGAAGCCGAAGAACAACGTCAGCACGGTGGTGTAGAACGACAGGCTTATCGAACGCCAGAAGATCGACAAATGCGCATCGGCGAAGGCCAGAGTGTCGTCGAAGATGTCGCGCTGCAACAGCACCGACAGCCAGCCATCGGTGGAGAATTTCCACACCACGCCGCCATAGGGCCCCGGCGTCAGGAAGGAATAGATCACGACGATCAGCAGCGGGCCGGACGCCGCCAGGAAGATGATGATCAGTGCCGGCGCCGACAGCACCCACCGATCGCGGATATCTCTGCGTTCAGCTTCCTTGGCGACTTCTTCCGCGCTCGCCATCAGTCCCTCACCACTTGCGCGGCGTCATTGCCGATCACGATGCCGACCTTGTCGCCGCGCTCGAAGCCGCAGCCCGCGCTGCGCGTGTTCTGCTGGCGCACGGTGAAGACCTCGCCGCTGTCGAGCCGCACATATATATGAGTGTCGGTGCCGAAATAGACGATGTTGTCGACAGTGCCGGACAATTCGCCCTTGTCCTTGGTCAGCTTGGCATGCTCGGGCCTCACCACCACAGTGGCGTTGTCCTTCGGCTGGAAGCCCTCGGCAACGGTCGCCTCGATGGTCGCGCCGGATTTGAGTGTGGCGCGCGCCTTGCCATTGCCGATGTTCGAGACCGCGGCGGTGAGAAAGTTGGTTTCACCGATAAAGTCGGCGACGAAGCGCTCCGCCGGCTTGTCGTAGATGTCCCACGGCGAGCCGACCTGCAGGATCTTGCCCGCCGACATCACCGCAATGCGATCCGACATCGTCAGCGCTTCTTCCTGGTCATGGGTGACGAAGATGAAGGTGATGCCGGTCTCATGCTGCAGTCGTTTCAATTCGATCTGCATGTCCTTGCGCAGCTTGAAGTCGAGCGCCGACAGCGGTTCGTCGAGCAACAGCACCTTCGGCTGCGGCGCCAGCGCCCGCGCCAGAGC
>NZ_RZTF01000016.1:40171-45030 GCF_004023175.1 Mesorhizobium sp. M7A.F.Ca.MR.362.00.0.0 | reverse complement strand
CCTGCACCAGAGCTTGGACTTGAGGGAGGGAGTGTTCTCACACCATGCAAATTCCGAACTTCGCTTGCGGATGCATGTTCCTCACGTCGGTTCGAAAAGGGATTGTCGCGGTCATCGATTTCGGTTGTGACACCCGAGCCCGCCGGCAGCATCATGCAGGCGGCAGGCCCAATGAAGAGCTCGAGACGGGGAGCGGCCGGTCGTTGCAGCCCGGGCGCGTTTCACTCCTCCCGGAATGCTCGCTGGATCTGATCGGCCAAGGGCTTGACGAGATAGGACAACATCGTGCGGCTGCTGGTCGAGAAGAACACCTCGACCGGCATGCCGGGCGCCAGGGTCAGTCTTTTGAGTCTGGCAAGTTCCGTGCGCGGCAAAACGATATGCACGGTGTAATAACCGGCGCCGGTGCGCTCGTCGGTGCTGAGATCGGCGGAGATCTTGCTGACGGTTCCGTTGAGTTCAGGCGTTGTGCGCTGATTGAAGGCCGAAAGCCGCAGCGTCGCCTCCTGCCCCTGTTTCAGCTGATCGATGTCCTGTGGCGCGACACGGGCTTCGACGGTCAGTTGGTCCGCGACCGGCACGATGAGCATGACCGGTTCGCCCGCAGTGATGACACCCCCAATCGTATGTACGGCAAGCTGAAGGACGACGCCGGCCTGCGGGCTGCGAATGTCGATGCGCTTGAGCTGGTCTTCGGCCGATACCTTGCGTTCGACGAGTTCCGAGAGTTTTGCCTGGACCTCACGCAGTTCGGTGGCGACTTCGCTGCGCAGATCCTGATCGATCTGGATGATTTGCAGGCGGATTTCCGACGTGTGGCCTTTCGACTGCGCTATCGCGGCGGTCAGCTGCCCATGTTCAGCCTCCAGCCGCACGGCCTCGCGCTCGAGAGCGGTGATGCGATCGATTGAGACCAGCTTGCGCTGCCATAGTGTGCGCATGCCCGCGAGCTCGGTTCCGATCAGCTTGATTTCCTGGCTCTTGGCGTCCTTTTGCTCGGTCAGGCCGGAGACTTCTTCGGCGAGCTGGGAGATACGTTCCGCCAACTGCGCCTTCTGGCCAGCGCGTGCCTGCCGGCGCAACTCGAAGAGCGACTGCTCTCCGGCCATCGTGCCGCTGACATCCGGATCGTCCCGCCGAGACATCAGCGACGGCGGAAAACCGATGGCGTCCGCACCGTCGCGCTCGGCTTTGAGACGTGCCAGGCGGGCATCGAGTTCATCCGCGCTCTTGGTGACAATGGCCAGATTGGCGCGGGTGACGGTTTCATCGAGATGAATCAAAACCTGTCCCGCTTGCACGGCATCGCCTTCGCGCACGAAGATCTGGCCGACCACGCCGCCGGTTGGATGCTGCACCTTTTTGACGCTGGAATCGACAACCAGCTTTCCCGAGGCAATGACTGCGCCGGAGAGGTCGGTCACCGCTGCAAGGCTGCCCGCTCCACCGACCAGAAGGATGGAGGTCGCAACGCCGCCGAGCAGATAACGTCGAATGGTCCGGTCGATCACCGATGTCGCTCTCTCCGCCATCAGAGCGCCGCCTCTTCAGGACTTGAGACAACTTTTAACGGAACACTGATGGGGCGGGTCACCTTGGTCATGATCTCATTCTTCGGGCCAAAGGCCTGAATACTGCCGTTCGTCATGACAAGGATCTGGTCAAGGCTTTGCAATGCACTCGGGCGATGCGCCACCACGATGGCCATGCCGCCTCTGTCGCGCACGCCCTGGATCGCCGCCGTCAAGGCGGCTTCGCCGTCGGCATCGAGATTGGAATTAGGCTCGTCGAGTATGACAAGAAACGGATCGCCATAGAGAGCACGCGCCAAGGCGACCCTCTGTCGCTGACCCGCCGAAAGCGCCGACCCGGCCTCGCCGATACGCGTTTCATAACCTTCAGGCAGGTGGACCACCAGATCATGAACACCGGCGGCGCGCGCGGCGGCCAGTATCTTGTCCGAGGGGGGCTGGGGTTCGAAGCGAGCTATGTTCTCGGCAATGGTGCCATCGAACAACTCGACATCCTGCGGCAGATAACCGACATGCTTGCCGAGTTCTTCCGACGACCACTGGTCGAGCGTCGCACCGTCGAGCCTGACGGTACCGCGCACTGGCAGCCAGACACCGGCGATCGCTCTGACGAGCGAGGATTTTCCCGAAGCGCTCGGACCGATGATGCCGAGGCCGGCGCCCTTCTCCAGCACGAAGCCCGCATCCTGGACGACAAGGCGACGCTCGCCCGGCGGCGCCACACTGATGCCCTCTACCGAGAGGCGAAACGACGGTGGCGGAAGCGAGACACTTGTTGCTGCCTCGGGCAGCAGCCCCAGAAGCTGAGTCAGGCGCGCCCAGGCCTGTCGGGCGCTGACGAAGCTCTTCCAATGCGCGATCGCGAGTTCGATCGGTGCCAGCGCCCGGCTCATCATGATCGAACTGGCGATCATGATGCCGCCCGTCGCCTCCTGATGGATGACGAGCCAGGCGCCGATCGCCAGGATGCCGGATTGAAGCATCATGCGCACGACTTTCGATGTCGTTCCGAGCGTCCCCGCCAAATCGCTCGCCTTGGCATTGGTGCTGAGATAGTCGGCGTTGATGCCTGACCAGCGCTCGGCGATGCGTGGGCCAAAACCCATTGCCTGAAGCACCTCGACATTGCGGCGCGTCGCCTCCGCCAGCGTGTTGCGCGCAGCGGCCTGTGTGTTGGCACGTTTCGCGGGCTGCCTGGTGCGCACCTCCGCAAGCAAGGTCAGGCCAAACAGAATGACGGCGCCGAGCAGCGCGGTCATGCCGATCCAGAAATGGAACAGGAAACAGATTGCGAGGTAAAGCGGCATCCAAGGCAGGTCGAACAGCGCGGTCGGCCCAGCGCTCGACAGGAACGACCGGACCTGATCGAGGTCCCGCAATGATTGCAAGCCATCGCCGGTGAGCTTCGTGCGCAACGGCAGACGCATCAGTGCGATGTAGACCTGCCCGCTGAGTCGCGCATCGAGCGCCATGCCGATACGCACCAGCAGCCGCGATCGGATCAGTTCGAGGACGCCCTGAAAGACGAACAGCGTGCCCGCAAACACGCAAAGGCCGACCAACGTCGGCACGCTGCGGCCGGGAATGACGCGATCGTAGACCTGCAGCATGAAGAACGAGCCGGTCAGCGCCAGGACGTTGACGACCCCGCTCATCAAGGCGATGCCGGCGAATGCCCGGCGAAAGGAAGCGAATATCGCCGTGAGCGTAGTTCGCGGCGGCTCAGATGGATGGATGTGAGACATCTTCCTTCACCTCGGGTCCAGCGCGGGCGCAAGCGGCAATGAACGCGTCCAAGACCGGTTGGCGAAGGGTGTCGGTTTCACTCCATCTTTCAGCATGGCACCTAGATGAACCAATCATTCAGCGCGTAGGCATGGACATAGTCGACGTGCATTTCAGAAGGGGTGGCAAGCCCGTCGGCGGGCGCTCCCGCCATGCCGCCGACAGCCTGGTTGACCAGCATATACATTGGCTTGTGCATGTCGGCAGGCGTTGGTGCGCGGGCAACTTCGACATCGTCGAAATACCAGACCAGCTCGCTTGGGGTCCAAAGCACCCCATATTTGTGGAACCCTTCGGTATCCGCTGCATATACGGTCGAGGTCACTTTCGTATGCGACCCCGTCGCATTCGAGTGGCTGGTCAGGGTGAGCTTGTTGGGATCCTGGCCGACCATCTCCACGGCGTCCAGTTCCGGCGGCCAGGAGCCATCCGCCGGAAGAAGCCAGAAGGCCGGCCATGCACCCTGCTTTTCGGGCATGTCGGCTCGAATTTCGAAATAACCGTAGGTCTGTGCGAAGGAATGGTAGGTCGTCAACAGACCTGACGTGTAATCATAGTTGTTTATGTAGGGCTTGATCGCGTCGGGAGCCCGGGCGGCCGTAATGGTGAGAACACCGTCCTGGACGCTGAACGGGTTGACCGAACTCGTGGGGGCGTAGCTGGTGTCGATATACCACTGAAGCTCACTGTTGGTGGTGAGCGAGCTGCCGTTCGGAGCACCCCACCAGAAGTTCGTGTCCCAGGTCCCGCTAGAACCGCTGTGCAGGTTCAAAGTATTGAACTCGTCCGAGAAGGTGAGCGTCAGATGCGACTTGTCCAGGGCGAGATCGAACTGGTTGGCGCTGAACTGGTCGATGGTCTTGTTGGCGAAGACGAGAAACTCGGTTGGCGACAGGGTGAGTCGGACGTTCGATCCCGACTGCACCATGTTGGCGTGCACCTGGTCGAAGGAGGTGAAGCCGTAGCCTCCGACGCGCACAATATCGTCGGCGCCGAAGTCGAGAATGAGGTCGCTGCCATTGCCCGGTTTGACGACAAAAATGTCAGCGCCGGAGCCACCCTTGAGAACATCGTCGCCTTTCAAGCCGTCGAGCGTCTGCTGGCCGGAACCGCCGACGATGATATTGTTCAGAGCGTTTCCGAAGGCATATTGTTTATCGCCCGTGACCGTCAGATTCTCAAAATTCGCCGGCAGCCTGTAGCTCATCCAGGTCGAGATCGTATCGATGCCCTCGTTGGGCAGCTCCACCGCTTTGTTTTTCGCGGAGTACAGGTAGTAAATATCGTCGCCCTTGCCGCCATACATCGTGACGCTGACGCTGCCGTCGCCATACAGCGAATCGTTATAGATGCTGCCGTAGAGGGCCGGGCCCGAATTCGTTGCCGAGTACCACTTTGCGGAGGACCCACTATAGGGGAGCGGAACACCCTTGGCGTTGGTTACGGTGGCCATTTTACTCACAGCTCCGTTGGTTTGTTCCAAGCCCTAACACGATGGAAGGCAAAAGGAGCCGATACGTTTTGTCTTCCGACTTCGGAGGG
>NZ_RZTF01000016.1:30344-40161 GCF_004023175.1 Mesorhizobium sp. M7A.F.Ca.MR.362.00.0.0 | reverse complement strand
CGGAGGGTTACCAAAGAGTAAATGCGGGGGGGCCGACGCGTCCGTCAGGCCGTCGGTGGGGAACTTGAGACTGTTTTCGACGGCGCACTCAAACCACAATTAAGGCGTCCGAAAGGGCGGCGAACTTGCGCCAGCAACGCCGGCGTTAGCGGGCCGCCGGCGATGGGGGCCGCTCCGGGTGACGGTTGCACCACCGTCTCGCAGAAGTCTATTTGGGGCGGGTGATGCGGACCACGCGAAGCTGCGCCGGAACCCGGTCGAGCGTCTCGATGACGTAGGCGGTCGCCGCAGTCAGTTCCCTTCGGTTTCCTCTCGGGCCACCAAAGGCCGACGAGAATGGAAATCGGTATTCACTATGATGCCGCATTCGCGGCCGCTGCCTCGAATGCGGGAAAGACCGTCTGGACCGCTCGCCGATCCAGATAATGCAGAATGCTACATTGAGACGCCCCAAGCGGGCGCAGGCGGCCCTAGCTGCCGAAACACTGGCGTCATCCCTCGCATCAGAGCCCAAGGGTCTGGCCTGTTTCCATCTGAAGGAAATCTGCCGACGAATTCCGGAACACCGCGTCTTGGAACGCGTCGACGGCAGAGCCGTGGGTGACATCGACCAGCACGGCCGCTGCGGCTTCAACCTTGTCGGCCGCTTCGTCAACCTTGTTGAAACGCATCAGCATTCGATCGTGGAGCATCGACAACCGCGTGGCGTGATAAAGCACGCTGCGCTTGTGGTAATCCGAGTCCAGCGGCTCAAACAGTATTGTCATGACGGCAACTCCTCGCCATTTCATGTCCATTCGGGGTGATTTGGAGGCCGCCCACGTATAGATATTGGTCTGGCGCTCCTGGGGCCTCCGTCACGCGCTGTTGAGCTGCCCGGATCCTGCAGCACAGGGCGATATTCACCACGCCATTTTTCCTGTCCGTTTCTTCCTTTGCGCGCTTCAACGATTTCTCGGCGCGTTTGACGCGCAACCTTGAACTGCCAAGTTCGAAATCAAGAATTTCAGCCATCGTTCCGCTTCCTATGCGGTTGCGGTCCCTTCGGCTGATAATTACGGCTGTTCTGTTTGGTTCCGGCCAATCGCGACCCGGCTCCAGATTTTACAGGAGCCAGGCCGATCTGGCCCTGCCGATTTAAATCTCTCCGGCAATGGGCTTGAGCGCATCTTCTGTCGCAGGCTCCAGCGGGACGCCGGCGACGTTCCGGAGCAAAGCGGCGCACCGAAGGACGATCTGAAATCCGCCCCGGGACATATCCGCGATGCGATCGACCGCGCTTTCAAGCTTTCGCGCGATAGATAGGCGCGCCGATGATCATGGAAACCTTCGACCATGTCCACTCGAGGAGGTTTCAAGTTGTTTGGGGAATGACATGTGCTGGCCAAGTGGCCTATCTCACGCATCGCCAGCACCTATGCGATTGCCAAGACGGCTGTGCCGGCGTGACGGTCCACGAACTCGAATAGCGATCCTGGGGACCGCTGGATGTCGCAAATTGCGCCGTTCGCAACGTCGCGGCGGAGGTAGGTCCGGTTTGAGTCGAAAGCTTCGGTTGCGGTCGAATGAGCAACCGCCCTATGTGATGCGTCATGAACCCATCGGATCGATCTTTGAATGAGCAAATTAGCCACAAGGCGCGCATTGCTGCTCCTCAATCCAAAGGCGCGGCGCGGCCAGGAGATGATCGCCCCGATTGTGGAGCGGCTGGAGCGCGGCCGGCTTTCCGTCACTGTCGAAACGTTCGAGGCCTTGCCGGAGATTGCCAGTGACATAGTTCGCCTACGCCAAATGGCCGACCTTGTGGTCGTGTGCGGTGGCGATGGTTCGGTGTCGGCGGCGGCGATGGCTGTAGTGGAAAGCCGCCTGCCGATGGGCATTATCCCTATGGGAACGGCTAATGACCTCGCTCGCACACTCGACATCCCCATGGATCTTCTGCAGGCCGCTGACGTGATCGTGCGGGGCCGACTTCGGCAGATCGATATCGGCACGGTCAATGGCAATGCCTTTTTCAACGTCGCGAGTATCGGACTCAGCACTGAACTGGCGAAGGGTCTAGATCCCACTTTGAAGAAGCGTTTCGGCAGGCTCGGCTATGCGCTGGCGGCGGTTAAAGTGTTGACGCGGGCCACGCGGTTCCACGCGAAGATTATTGAGAAAGGCGCAGCGACCGACGTCGAAACCTACCAGATTGCGGTGGGAAACGGTCGTCACTACGGGGGCGGCAACGTGGTGGAAGAGACGGCCGAGATCGATGACGGACATCTCGATCTCTATAGCTTGGAAATGACGAACCTCTGGAAACTGGCGCTGATGCTCCGCTCCTTCCGTTCTGGAACGCATGGCGCCTGGCGAGAGGTTCGGACGGCTAGGTGCGTCGAGTTCGACATCGAGACGGAGAAGCCGATGCCGGTCAACACCGATGGTGAGATCGTCACCTCGACACCAGCTCATTTCAAGGTCCACCCAAAGGCGATCTCGGTCTTTGCGCCTCCGCCCGTGGGCATTCGACGTCGCACAGAAGGAGCATTCGGTGCGGACCTTTGATTTGTCGGGCGACCATCCCGGTGTCAAGGCTGCGCAATAGCTCGTCCGGCCGCCGAGGCATGCATGATTATCGTGTTCTCGACGCGCTTCAAAGGCGCCTTCCACGCACCGCGGGTATTCTCCAAACGCTCGCTTAGAAGCAGGGCCAAAGATTTGTTGCCCTTCGCCGCTCGAATATTAGCAACCTCTTGACGATCGCCAGCCGCGCTCCAGAATCCCTCACATGGTGCGGGAACAGACTGGCATCGACTTTGGCCACGAGGTGACGATAGGCGTCACCCATCTGGAACTGCTCGACGACCGTCGGGCCAGCGTCGGCGTTGCGACCTACAACTTCCTCTTCTCGATCGACACGCCGAAGAAGGCAACGGCGCCGGACAAGTTGAACCCCATCGGACACGCCCCGCCGGTTGACAATGAAGATGGCAAGGCCACGGTCGGCGGTTTGGTCACGGCGGAATTTGGCCCCCATCAGAGGATGGAAACGTGCCGCGCCGGTGCTCTGCTATGAGAAAATCCGGGACTGAGAATCTCGTCACGGCCATCAAGAGCCCCCGCCATGCACCCTCGAAAGACCACCCAGAGCAGTTCGAGATTTTCCCCGACTACGGCTCGACGATCAACAAGCGCCACATGGTAGCGGCAGCGGTCGTGACAGTCCCGCTCCTGTTCGGTGTCGCCGGACTTGCTATTCGTTATGCCGCTGTTGCTTCAACGTTGGCGGAACCAGGCTTCGAGTCTTATGCTCGTGCGCTCTGCCGATGGGATTGCCACTGGTATCTGGATATTTCCGAACGCGGCTACGAGCGCTTTCCCATCCCAAACCAAAGCAACGTCGGACGATGGGGCTTCTTTCCATTCTATCCGATGCTGGTAGCGGTGATCCGGGCGATTTTCCCCTTCGCCACGATACTGGTCGCGACGATCACTTCGATTGCATGCAGCTACGCCGCGTGTCTGGTGGCATGGCCGCTGTTGGAGAAGAACATGCGGGCCTATGTACTGTACTGCGCTTTTCTGCTTAGCGGCCCGTTCTCCTTCCACTTCACAACTTTCCTTTCCGAACCTCTTTTCGTGCTCCTGACCTCGATTGTCTTCCTGGCACTCAAACGCTCCAGCTATCCCGTCGCTGGCGTCTCGTCAGCGCTCCTCTCGGCAACGAGGCTCGTTGGGGTCCTTGTCGTCTTTGCGACCGTCATTCAAATGTTCCAGCAGCATCGCGAACGGGGCGGCTCACCACTCTCCTTTCCGCGTTGGGTGCTCGGTCGACCGGATCAGCTCGTCGCTATCTTTATCTCGCCTGCCGGCTTGTTTGCCTACATCCTGTTTTTGTATGTCACTGTCGGCGACGGCTTTGCCTTTCTGCACGTCCAACGCGCCTTTGGACGAGTGGCTGGGAACCCGCTCCTGTTTCTATGGGACGGACTCTCAGCATTTCCCAAGACCGGGTGGCTGCCCACGGCGCCGCAATGGAGTGCGCTCGCAGCGATCGTCGGGCTGGCGCTATCAGTCGTGCTGGTGGCTCGCAAGCAATATGGCGCTGGGGTCTTCTGCGCGATCTGCATTCTCGTGCCATTGATAACGAATCTGGCCTCCATGGTCAGATACGTCATTGGGCTGGCGCCTCTTATAATGTTGATGGCCGTCCTGTTGTCGGCGTCGAAACTGACCTGGCTCGCCGCTTTGGTTCTCTTCCTGGTCGCCTGCTATTTCATGACGGTGGCATGGATTGGGGGCTACCTTGCTTTGGTCTGACACCCTCAACCCCCATGGACGCGCTATCTCGCTTGGCGCTTACGCGCTCGCCGCGGTTCTGGCCGTGTCCGAACTCGCCATCCTTGCGCTGGCTCTCCATCCGAATGTCCACGCCGACTATCGTGCCTATTACATCGACCGCACGACGACATGCCTCAACCGCGATGCCATTGGCAGCTACTCACTCGGCCAGACAGTGTCCTTCCGGTCCGATGGCGCCAAACGGGTTGCCGGCATGAAAGTTTGTGGCTGGTCGGGGCCGGCAGCCGACGGCACGCATTCGCTGGGCGAGACCTCGCGGCTTCGCCTGCAGATACCGCCGCTTCGCGACGGTCTCAAGGCAACGCTACAAATGGCCGCTGTCATTCGTCCGCCACAGATGACGCAGAGGGTAATAATCTCGGTGCATGGCGTGTCCGTGCATAAGGTCACACTGTCGGGCAAGCAACCGATAACCGTCTCGTTCGTCATTCCGCACGCAGCTTTTTCGGACGCCAGCACGTTCGAAATGACCTTTGACTATCTCGACGGGATCCCGCCCAGCCAGGCCGCCAGCGACATTTACAAGCGCTCCATCAAATTGGTGTCGTTTCGACTGGACGCCATTTAGAGCATTATTGCCTCTGGCGGGAGCGATTGCCGTGCCGACCGGGAATGCGTCCGGCAAAAACCCACCGGTCAAGCACGAAGAAATTGATGCCGGGGACAAGCAAGCACGTAATCAGCACGGGAATGATGAGCGGCAAGCCCAGCTTTACCGTCAGCAACGCCGGCGCCCCATAGGCAATGGCCAAGCCTGTTGCCCCCAGCAGGAGAAAACGCGGAGCTTCAGTTCGATGCGATCGGCCCGACACGAACGTCAGGGATTTGTGGGCTAGATACGAAAACAGGGTGGCTGCGGCATATGCCCCAAGCGAGGCATGGATGGGCGTTAAACCGAGCCATTCCGATTTGGAAAAAGCAGCAACCAAAGCGGCATACAGAAGTGTGGCAGCGATGCCGACCAGGCCGAAGCGTGCCAGTAGCTTCAGGGAGTCGTCGCCGGCAGGCCGATGCTCATGCATGCGCACTACACGCATACTGTGCCCCCAGCGGCAGGGGGGCGAGCGCGCGCTCGACTTTTCGGGCCAAGGACCTGCCCGACGGCAGCAGCAGGAAGTGCTCGGATCGGATGTTGCTGAAGCCTGCTTCTTGAAGGAGGGACGCTGTTTTGGCTGCGCTGAGCAGCACCGCGTCATGGTCGAAGGGACACCGGAACACAGCCAGACGCGTCAGCGGGTTATAGGGATTGTGCTCGATGATGCAGGCGACACCGCCCGGGCGCACGACGCGCCGCATCTCGCGCATGAACCCGAGCCAGGAAGCTGGCGGTACATGATGGACGACGCAGCTGCCGAAGGCCAGATCAAAGACCCCATTGTCGTATGGCAGGTTCAGGCTGGTGCAGGCCCTGTATGTGACGCTCGGATTTTCCTGCCTCGCACGCAGGATCGATTCCTGCGAGATGTCGCAGCCGTCCAGGGACTCGAAGACGCCTTTGAGATAGGGATGGAGCGCACCTACGCCGCAGCCGACATCAAGCGCCCGCACATCCGAGCCGGCATGACGAAGCACCCGCTCGACCACAACGCGTCGCAGCAACTCGGCCTTCGCCATGAGAAAGAAGTCGTGCTTAAGCCCTGAAAAGCGGATCGATCCCTGGACCGTCTCACCATAATTGAATCTATAGCTGTCGAAGGGTTCGGACATTGGCCGGGACTCCAATCCGGGATTTTCGAGGCGGGCGGCGGCTCTTGCCGGGGACGGCAGACATGGCCCGGTCGAAGCCGGTGAGGCGATCGATCACGTAAAGCGGGCGCCGTTTTACTTCGGCGTGGATGCTGCCGACATACAATCCGACCACGCCGGTCATGAAGAGGTTGATGCCGCACAGGAGCGACACGATCATCACGGTGGATGTCCAGCCGGCAACAATGCCGGTTTCAAAGGCCCAGGCGTAGATGGCGTAGGCACCAAAGGCTATGGCCAGCGCAGAAATGGCCAAGCCACCCCAGAGCGCCAGGCGCAGCGGCTGCTCCGAGAAGCTGACGATGGCGTGCACAGCAAGATGCACCATCTTCCAGAATGGGTATTTGGTCTGGCCATGGGCTCGTGCCGGGCGCTCGAAAGGCACCGACGCCTGCTTGAATCCCATCCAGCCAAACATGCCCCTGACGAAGCGATCCTGTTCGGGCATCTGCCTGAAAGTTCTCAGCGCTTTGGGACCGACCAACCGGAAATCTCCAACGTCGCGCGGAATGTCAACGGTCGTCATCCTTTCCAGCAAGCGATAGAAGAGACTTGCCGTGAAGCGCTTGAACCAGGATTCGCCCTCGCGTTTGACGCGCCGGGCATAGACAATTTCGAAACCTTCCTTCCACTTCGCCACCAGATCGAGAACCACCTCGGGTGGGTCTTGGAGATCGGCATCCATGACGATGACGGCATCCCCCTGGGCGGCGTCCATACCGGCTGTGATTGCTATCTGGTGCCCAAAATTGCGGGAAAGCTCGATTAGCCGAAAACGAGGCTCGGCGGCGACCACACGCCGAAGGTAAGTGACGCTGCCATCGCTGCTTCCGTCATCGACGAAAATAGCCTCTGTCTCACCGTCCAGCTGGTGGATTAGCAACCTGATCCGCTCGATCAGACGAGGCAGCACTTGTTCCTCGTTGTATATCGGCAGAACCAGCGAGTAGCGCAGCGACACGTTCGCTCTCATCCCGGCACTTTGGATTACAGAGGCCTCCATGCCGATCAAATGAAACGCCAGCCTCAAAGTTCCATAAGGCATTACTAATTTAATTAGTTGTTGCAGGCGGGTGGCGAGCTGTTCGTTCTGAACGGCTTCGGTCTGATTTGGGATGAGATATCGTTTCGCGCGCCGGCGGAGCAATGCGCTGTTTCGCAATCATTGTCGGGCAAGTGGCCGCCTTGCCAGCTCTTGTCAGCGCGTCGGCGCGCGATAATTTTTGAGGGGAAGGGACTTCGACCAAAGGAGCCGACGATGGAACACCAAACTTTAAGCCAACTGCAGACAATTGCAGAAGTAGAACCCCTGTCGACATACCCGATCATGACCCGGCAACAGCGCATTGAGCGCTGGGCAGAGTTGCTGGAACAACATCCCGAGCGACGCCTGACAGCGCTTACCGGCACTGAGTATCTGAAGCGGGAAGCTCGCGACGCAGCGCGCGGTGAGGGCTCGCCAATTACTGTGGCCTTCGAGGACCCGCTACTGCGTGCGTTAGGCCTGAAGGATGACACCTATGGGGCAGCAAAGCGCTTCTTCGAACTGTCTGACGGGGAGTTGCATGACATCCTCTGCAGTTGCCATGTCGGAACCACGTTCAGAGGGCAGTGGGCTGCCGCTAGAGTCCGCCGGGCAATCGGAGGGAACAGGTTTCTTAAGTGGCTTAGAGAGAGAATGTGGCACTGAGGTCGCCAAGGACGGCGATTGAAGCTCGTTTCAAGCGAGGTGGATGAACGATTGGGGCGCCAGTGGAGCGCCGTGTTGACGACGGGGTCGGCGCCTGTCCCACGGCTGTGCAGACGGGTGGGGCGCTCCTCGGTCCCAGTTTACTCGCGGTGCGTTCCAGCATGGCTGCAATACTCCAGGGGCAGGATTCTGGAATCCTGTTTGCGGCTAGCATCACCACGTGAAAACATCGATCGTTCGCCATCTGCTGCGCTAACCTCAATCTCGGCGGCGCCTGGCCTGTATGGCAGCAAAGGTGACTGGGCGAAAATCCCAGGCGTCGACGCCGACGTCGTGCTGGCGCGTCATTGGCTTCAGCCGGCCATGAGAATGGCCGTGCAGGTTTATCGATTTCTTGCCGATCTTGTTCCAGGTGCGGAACGGGTAGTGGCAAAGAACCAAGAAACTGCCCTCGACAGTTAGCTCCTTGTAGTGTTGCACGCTAGCCCAAGCCGAAGCGCGGAGCGTTACCATGCCGTCGTTGTTGCCGATGATCAGGTGTTTGGTGCCGTGGAGGCAGGACAGCAGCGAAGACACTGTCTCGGCCGATCCCTTGGCGAAGTCGCCGAGGTGCCAAACCTCGTCATTTGGAGCAACAGTCTCGTTCCAAAGTTCAGTCAGTGCCTGGTCGTGGGCCACCAATGAACTGAAGGGGCGGGGGTCGAGCCGCAGAATGCGGGGATCGTTGAAATGCGTGTCGGAGGTGAAGAAGATCATGCGCCGCCGCTGGCTGAGATGAGCGCTCGACGATCGCTTCTAAGTTCGGTTGCCGGAGCGGCTTTGGGGTCCATCATCGATCCTGATTTGGGCTTCCCTGAGCATCTTGAGTGCCTCTTCCTTGGTGAGGCCGCACTTGCGCGCAAAGTAGAGAGCTTCGATCGCCTTTTCACGATCTGTGGCTTCTGTGTGCTGTTTAGGCTTTTTACCCATCGTTCTCTATCACCTTTGATGCCACCGAGCCATCACGGTGCCGGGTTGTTCCCGCGATCACCTCGTGCGCCCCACGGTAGTAGGACAGCGAGAAGCCTTGCCTCTGCCTTTGCAAGGTTGCCATGGCGATCCGGAACCTCGAGGCATGTGGAGAGTTGTCCAGCAGCCCAGCGGAGATCCAAGCCATGGCGCCACCAGATGCCAATCCCGGCGCCGCCGCGCAGCCGAAACGCTCTAGCAAGCCGGCAACCCCATCACCGGCACGGCACAAGGCCTCCGGAGCAGGATTATCTATCGACGGGCTCCCAATGGTATGAAGGACAATGGCCCATGAACGTCGCCAACCTGCAATTGGAAGGTTTGCTTATGGCGGTCGCGGCCGTCAATAACGCCTTGGTCCGCAGAGGCCTTCTCTCGGTCGATGATATCGACACGGCGTTGAAAAACGCGGAAGCCTCGTTCACGGTTGATGAGCGCCTCTTCGAGGATATGTCGCCGGCTAACCGCGACGCAGTGTGTTTCCCTTTGCGGCTTTTGCGGCTGGCTAACACCAAGCAGTTCGAAGCGAGTGTGCCACCGTTTTCCGAGCTGGCCAGGCAGGTGGGGATCACCAAGGAGCCTAATAACGACCAGATGTGAGGGAGGAAGGTCGACCTGCGCGGTGGCCTCGAAAGACTTGATGAACGATGACCCTGTAGATTCGCTCGCCAACGCAATTCGCCATCGCAGCGCAATTCTGTTTGTTGGGGCAGGGGTGTCGATCAGCGTTGGACTACCCTCCTGGGAGAAGCTGATAGAGCGAATGGCAAAGGAGCTCGGCGTCGACGACGAATTTTCCACGCGACGCGATCGTTTTCAAACCCTGGCCGAGTACTATCGCATCAAGCATGGCAGCATCGGGCCACTTCGCAGTTGGATGGACAGAAACTGGTCCGTCCCCAAGGACCGGATCGAGAAATCCGAGTTGCATCGTCTCATCGTGAGGCTCGAATTCCCTGTCATCTACACAACTAACTATGATCGGAATCTGGAACTGGCTTATGAGATATACGGTCGGGACTACGT
>NZ_RZTF01000016.1:28324-30334 GCF_004023175.1 Mesorhizobium sp. M7A.F.Ca.MR.362.00.0.0 | reverse complement strand
ATGCACGCGATGTGGCGCAGGCCCGCCAAGGCATTACCCACATCGTCAAGTTCCATGGTGATTTCGACGAGGATTCGTCCCTCGTCCTCACCGAAACGGACTACCTCGATCGTCTCTCCTTCAATTCTCCGCTGGACGTGCGTTTTCGCTCGGATGCGCTCGGCAGCACGATCCTCTTCATTGGCTATAGCCTTTCCGACCCAAACATTCGGTTGCTGCTGCACCGTCTCTGGCAGACGTGGCATCGGTCCGGCTATGAGAAAGATCGCCCGCCCTCGTTTATCTTCATGACCAGCCGAAACCCTATGGAGGAGGCCGTGCTTGGACGTTGGGGCATTTCGGTCGTGGTCGGCGAAATCGACGAGCCGCAAGCTGCTTTGGTGGACTTCCTCAGCCGGCTGGCGGAGATGGTTGGGGATGGGGAACTGTCGCCAAAAAGTGGGCGATAGCAACATCCGTATGATGGGCAGTTCGGCGGGCTCTCAAGGAGCGGCACATGGCAGAGAATTCCGTCCGGAATTTCAAGTTCAATTGGCGTCAAGGATACTATCGCGGCACGGAGAGCTAATCGGAAAACTTACTCACGCACTGCCTACTTTGAAGTGCCTTTCAGCGGTAACGCTCAACCTCGATGCGCCTTGCGCCGAGCTTCGGCGCAAGGGCGAGCTTGTTTAGCGATACGCTACCGGCTGATCAACGCTTGGCGTTTTCACTCTCCGAGTCGGCCCGCGCCAGGAACTGCTCGGTTGTCGTTGGAATATGGCTTTTCAACCAGTCCGCCATTGCGACTTCCTCACGCAGGTTCTCTTCGCAGACCTGGGCGACCTCTGCTTCACCCAGCGATTTGGCAGCGGCGATAAGGATTGTGTAGGAGGCGATTTCCATGTGCTCGAACGTGTAGCTTGCAAGCGATCCTTTCATCACTTCGTCACCGGCGAAGACACCGCTGAGCGACTGCGCCATTGCCGTCAGCTTGCCGCCGGCATCCTTCAGTGTGGAAGATTCTTGTCCGATGCGGTCGAGACAGTTTTCCAGCCGAGCAGCCTGCTGCCTGGTCTCCTGGACGTGCTGGCGAATCCGTTCGCTGAGCTCAGGATAGTTCTCAATTCGGTTCAACTGCCCATTCAACATGGTCTCGGCCTGCTCCTCCATGGCGTGAGCATCCCTGAGCCATTGGACAAGCCATTCGCGCGATTCTGACATTTCATATCTCCTTCATAGGTCGGCCAGAACTTTCAAAGGGAGATATTGTTCCTCATAGTTTGACCTGCGGAGTCAGCCTGTGTCGCAGGCTTTTCCCAGTCGGCGCTGCAATCAGGCTCTCGGCACCAGGAGAGAATAGCGCGGTACGCGCACTGCCGCTGTGTCCAAGCTGGCAAACGCATTTCTGCAGAAATGACCGAACCTGCTGCCTGTCGCGGGTTCGGCGACGGATGGACCTCTGTTTCGCGTCGGCTCGTATTCTGATGCCCGCGCTGCCATGTAGGGCTAAGCTGTATCTCGCCGGAGCGGCTTCGCATTTTACCGTTCGCTTGCGAAATCAACCCCTACCTGATGCGCGTCCAGGGACGAGGCATGTTCACCTGCGGAGATCTTATCTCACGAAGGGATCGCAATGGAACGTCAGGGCATTTCGGAGGTTGGTAAGGAAGTTTCGCAGCTAAGGAAACGAGCCATGACTTCTTCAGACAATTCTTCAGCTGGCATATCACCACGCCCCGAAAAATCGGGCGGCAGGACCTCGTCTAAGCCGGCGACACCGTCACCGGCCGCAGAGAAAGTCTCCGGAGCAGGCCCTGCGATGGCCGAGCATTCGAAAGACGCCAAGGCGCCCAGAGGCGGTCGTCAGCCTGGGGCTTATGTCAAGGATTAGACGGCCGAGCTGAGTTGAGTTTCGGCTGCCCGCTGCAGTCGAAGGAGGTTCGTATGCAGATGATGGGAATTGTCGTCAGCCGAGACCAGGCTCCGATCGTGGAATTCCGCGGAGAGGGAGGCGAGTGTATTACAGTC
>NZ_RZTF01000016.1:15410-28314 GCF_004023175.1 Mesorhizobium sp. M7A.F.Ca.MR.362.00.0.0 | reverse complement strand
GCCGGGCATACTCTTCCCGACGACCAACTCATTGCAAAGGCCAAGGCTATGATGATTCAGGTCGCTCAGTTCGGGATGGACCAGACCAACAGTGCAGCGATGTCTGACCGGTTGTCGGCCGATGAGGTGATACAATCCGGAATGTCGGGATAGAATAGCGGGAAGGCGAACAACCACCGCCGGGGCAGCCTTGCGCAACCGAGCGGGCAATAGTTCCATGCAGACCGATCGAAGAGCATGCGGATCGACGAGCGCTCGGTGGGCGTGAACTCATCCGGCGGCCTTGCTCCCGGTACGGAGCCAGCACCGCGCAGACGAATTTTCGGGATTACCAGCCAAGCCCACCATGAGCATATCCCCTTGCTGATTGGGAAAGTGACGGCATTGCGGAACTTCGGATCGCCGCCGCGCTTAATCCGGCGAAGGAGTGATCCGATGAACGCGACCAAAGAGTTTTTTGAAACCTGGCTGCAGGAGAATGTCGGCACTCTTGCTGGCAAAGAGGAAGTGAGCTTCGCCGTGCTGGTCCAGCAATTCGAGCAGGATGCCGAAGCGGCCGGTTATGGTCGCGAGGTGCGTGAGGACGAGCTCGGAAACATTGAAGATGCGATCGAGCAAGCGCTAAAGAACGCCCGAACTGGCGTGCATGGTGACGCCGATGGCGAACCCACCGACGTGGCAGCCCTCATGGATGCGCTGGAGGTCGAAGATGCCAAAAGCGGGCCGTAGGCCTTACCAGATTAGCTCTATTCGTTTGTCGAAGTTGCCGGGGTAGCCCTATGGAGCAGTTTCGCAAGGACATGGCCGCCTTGGCAGAGCCAGCTTTCTGGGTGACGATAGGTTTGCTTCTGGTCCCGTATGCGCTTGGAACGGTGCTGCTCGTTTGGACCTGCGGCTGTCTGTAAGTTTGCTACTGACACACCCGTAGCGGTTCAACGGCCCTAACGCCCGAATTCCCTACAATACCGAGCTGATGCGCTTGCGGGGGCCCTGTGCTGCAGCAAAGTCTGAACGATCTCGTCGCGAGAAAAGTTCTCGTCGACACCGGGCTCCTTTGCTCCTGGTAACAATATCGCGCTGACAGCTTTTTGCGAGAGGGGGGAAGGCCGCCGTTCATGTTCAGGCGACCACGCTATCTGCGCTCTCATAGTTCCAGCTACGGCCCTCCAACACAATGCTCCGATCACGCGCCTGAGCATCCGCGCATGCCCCTACATCGAAAATAGCCCTGCAGCTTGCGAGTTGCCTTGGAACACTTGTGTCATATCGAAGTTCGGCCTCGTAGGAGAACAAAGATGGCCATCACACAAGCTCCCACCGACAACCACCAGCCGGGCGAGAAACCGGAACATGCAACCGAAACCTCAATCAAAGCGGCGATAGACCAGTTTAGGGCGGGACGCAGGTGCAAAATGGCACTACGGGCGACAAGAATCGGGGCGAGGCACTGAGATGCCGCGGATCAATCATGACGGTCGCAACGAGAATACCACATTAGCTGCAGCACTCATTATCGACAAGGAACGTGCTGAGCGCGCCGCCAAGACGGCGCGGTTGAAGGAGGGTCGCCTCGCACAAGCCATCACGCCCGGTCCCAGCCAACGCAAGCCGCGTGTCACCAAAAAGGTTCGCAGGATTTTTGTTGCTGGCTAGGAGGTGTCCGTGACTCGCAATCACGACAAGGAAAGATACGACCGCGCCAAACGTATCAGCCAAGAGATGCTGGACGCTGAACGAGCCGAACGCGCCGAGAAGACGGCGCGGCTGAGACAAGCAAGGCTTGCACAGCATCCGGTGAAGTCACCGCCGGCGCAGCCGCGAATGCATCGCAAACCCATCCCGGCTCTCAAAAAGAGGAGCCGTAAGGTGATTGAATTCTTTTAGGCTCTCTCGCTCGCCTACAGCACCATGCAGGAACACCGTCCGGACTTAACAGGCCTGGCGCAGGGGCTTTCACGACTTGCTCCAGCTCGATCCGTGCACATGCTGCCCTTTGTTGGTTCATCCCCCCTGCAGTTCGTGAATCCGGCGCCATGCTCGAACTTGCATAGGTTAATGACCTCTTCCCAGAAACGAGTCATGCATGGGCTTGCCGCCCAGCATCTGCGGCCTTGATTTAAGTCGAGTCAAAGGGGCGTACATGACCTACGACACCGCCAGTGATCAACCTATCTATCCTGAAGGGTTGAGATTGCTGGAATCGGTCCTAAAGAAGCTTTGCGGGGAAGCAGAGATTCAACTGATCTCTTACAACGCCGAGCAGATTGCTGCCGAGCTTATAAAATTGTTCCAGAGTGGCATGGAAGATGAAACGGTTCTGCTTGTCATCATGCGGGCGCGGCTGCGAAAGAGGCCGGTCTTGGCGGTCGGCTAGTCCTTCTTACCGTCAGTCCACGATCCACGGCGCGGCGTTCAACGGCGACTTGCGAGCGTCTTCAGCGTACGATGCCACACGATCTCGCGGAGACTTCTGCATCTCCGCCACCTCGCCATCGTCAGAGCTGCGAGCGTAGCGTGCTGGAAAAGTAGCACGAGTGGGAGATGGGAGGCAGCAACGCTGCCTGAGGTTTGATGGTCACGCGCACACCCGCTGCATCCTTTTCGACACCGCCGCGTTGAGGTCAAACCTGCCAGAAATGTTTGATCCGCTGGCACAATGACTGGAGCGGCTAATGCCGAAATTTCGCTTCGAGTTTATCGAGGGCATGTCGCAGCCTGCAATCTTTGCCGATATGGCTGATCGAGATGAGGCTGTCAGAGAGGCGAAGCGCACTGCCAAGGAGGCCATGCTCGACGGAATTGTCGATGGCGTGGACCCGACCAGTTGGGTGACGAAGGTTTATGATGAGGCAGGCTATCTCGTCGCTACTCTCGGATTCCACGATCTGGTCGCCGCGCCCAAGGATACGGAAGAGCTCAAGGAAACAGAGGAGCCTGGCGTCTTGCGATCGGGTTGAAGCCTGGTTTCTACGCTGTTGCCATCGAGCAGATGTCCCGAAGACCGCCCTTTGAACATTGCACGAACCAAATCGTTCGCCGGTGATGCGCCGCACCATGCACGACAGACACGTCAGCCGACCGACCGCCGAGACCGAAGATGTCCTGATCGTTGGAGGCGGGCCGGCGGGACTGACCGCCGCTCAATATCTTGCCCGTTTTCGCCATCGCGTGCTGGTGATCGATGCCGGCGATCCTCGTGCCGCCTTGATCCCAACGAGCCATAACTGCCCTGGCCTTCCCGAAGGGATAAGTGGAGCCGAAATTCTGGATCGCCTTCGACGTCACGCCACCTTGTATGGAGCCACTCTGGTTGGAGGGCAGGTCTATTCCCTCGCCGCTGCCTATCGGGGGTTCGTCGCTGAGACCTCGGTCGGCGCAATCCGGACACGCAAGGTGTTTGTGGCGACAGGGATCACCGACACGACACCTGTCATTCCGCGTCTACGCGAGGCAATTGCCGCAGGTGTCGTTCGACTCTGCCCTGTATGCGACGGGTATGAGGCGATCGACCAGAAGATTGCGGTCATCGGGCACGACGAGAGAGCCTTTAAAGAGGCCATTTTCCTCAGTCGGTTTACACCGCTCATAACGATGCTTGGGAGCGACGCATCCGACTTTTCGCCCAGCACTCGTCGTGCGGCGAGGGCAAGAGGCATAGTCATCGGTGACGCCCTCGATACGCTCTGCCCGACAGCAGACGGTTGCGAGGCGATTTTAAAAGATGGGACGTCATCCCGCTTCGATGCCATTTATCTGGCACTGGGGTGCAAGGTACGTTCTCAACTCGCCGAGGCGGTAGGCGCAAGATGTTGTGAAGAGGGCTATGTCACAGTCGACGAGCATCAGCAGACTTCCATCCAAGGCATGTACGCCGTTGGTGACGTTGTCAAAGCGTTGAACCAGATAGCCGTCGCTTTTGGACAGGCTGCCATTGCCGCGTCGCATGCCCATAGAGAGCTTGAGAGCGCCGAGCGGACTGGATTTGCAGATCAGCCTTCTCAACGGACATGAAGATCACGCGGCTGATCGAGCTCTTGGCTGCCTTGATGGCGCGTATCAACGTCTCGACCCGGCCGACAAGGAGTAACTGGCCGAGAATGTCGATCCCCGAAAGATCATGATACTCCCAGCGACAGTTTACAGCCGCGGAACATTCACTGCGGTACGAGGTTTGGCTGCAGGCCTACAATCCTCCCTCATTGTCTGGGCCTTGAGGCTGTCGAAGCAGCTTCGGCCCGTCTCGGCTTTGTCCGGGGCGGGCTTTCGTGGCTGTAGCAACTCGGCTCGCCAAGCCATTCTTTCTGTCCAAGATCATAAGTGCCATTTCTCAACTGCAACGCACAGAAAGCCCAGAAATTCCCGTCAAGGAAGAGGTTTTCCGGATATAGTTGAAGGAGATCACACGTAAACCGGTAAAAGGCCGTTGCTGGCTCGGTCCGGACGAGCTTCTTTGTTTAGTGTCCGAAAAACGCGCGGAACATTCTTTCTTATCCAGCGTTAGCGCGCGCCGGACGACCCGTTCTGCGATCTCTTGTTGGCCGGCGTCAGAGGCTGCAATCAAGCTTCAGCCCGTCTCGGCCCCTCTAGAGACGGTGACGCACGGGAGTTGAGATGCGATGCACAGAGACGCCTTCACCCCATCAGAACTTGCCCTGCTCAGTCGCGTCTTCGCACGCAGCAAAATTAAAAACGAAACCGCAACCGAGAGGGAACGGCGCGCATCACGTATTCTGGCTTACTACCAAGCGGGAATCACGGATGAGGATGAGCTGGAACAGCTTTCTCGCCAACCGCTGGGACGGTGACGGCTAGTCTTCCTTCTTCAGAGCTTCCGCCTCGTCTTTGAGCTTCGGCCAATCGGCTCCATGCTTGCGAAGCAGCGTTCGGGCCTGCCTGGGGTCAATTTCCGTGACCTCGACAAGATGTTCGACCTCAAGCTCCTGGCCTTTCGCAACCCGGCTTGCATTCGCTTTTCTTTGCACGTCGACACCCACTGCTGAGACAACATGAACGAGCGCTGAGAATGCGCGTTCCAGAACTTCGTACAAAAATACGCGACACCGATTAAAAATCGGTCGGATGGGCCATGTATGAGACGGGCCATGACCTGCTGCTGTGCCTTGCCGGTTTTTTTCCATGTGGGGGAACCCGAGCTTGTTCGCCGGTCGAAATGGCGGCGGCATCTTCGGGCGATAGTCCGATCACGCGGCGTTCCTCGCCGCTCATGCCATTCGATGTGCCGGCACTCGGCAGCATTCTGACGTAGCAAGTCAGGCACGTCATCTCATCAACTTGATCTGAAGCGAGATGCTCAGCCTCAGAATCCTGTCGCCGTTTTCGTTCCGCACTTCAACAAATACTTGCTGCCCGTCCACCTCGGTAAGCACATCTCTCGTAAGGTCGATAAGGCCCTCGAAGCCCGCGCGGCGCACCTCCTCCAGACCGGCACATTCGATGCCGATTTCGTCCTCGATGACCACGTCGTGATCGCCACTATCAAAGAAAAATCGTGCCATCCGAGAGCTTCCGTCACCACTAAGCTGCGGGGTTCCTTTGGTGCAGGTAGGTCGTGTCGAAATCACCTGCACGAGTGAGGCCGGGCCAATCAAGAACATGCACTCTTGACCCCGTCGTGGCGATGAGGCCCCTACGTCGAAGTTCCTGAAGCATTCGGTTGACGTGGACTGTAGACAAGCCCAATGCATCGCCAAGTGCTGCCTGGGTAATGGGAAGATCCGCGACGTGATCCTGGATGCGTCCAACCGAGCGCAAGCGAAAGATCAGTTCGCACAAGATGTGAGCCATGCGCGTATAGGCCTCGCGTCTTCCCACATTCGTTACCCATTCTCTGTAAATCGCTGCATCGATCAGCGTCGACCGCCAAAAAGCCGTCGCGATTCGAGGATGCTGTTCGCAAATGGCGCGAAGAGCGTCATGTCGCATGAAGCCCAGTCTGGCTGCTGTCAGGGTCGTAAAATTGCAATCCATGACCGACAGATGCAGTCCGTGCAGATCGGGAATATCTCCAGCCACAAAGAAGGATGTAATCTGCCGTTTGCCATCGCCGGTAAGTTTGGTTGAACCGAGCAGGCCATCCAAAACCACGAACGAATTGACAGGGCGGTCACCCTCACGCACCAGGTCGTAGTTGGCCAAAAAATCCTTCTCCTGAATCTGGATGCCTTTCAAAACCTCGATATCGCCCTCTCGGAGATCCGAGATGCTCTGGAGCTTGCGAATAAGTACATCCAAGGATGAGGTGGGTGACAAATTGGCTACCTAGCTGATGTTGATTATCGAACTTGCATTCGCTTCAAAAGTTCCGGGTAGCCGTAAAGAGGCGCCGGACTGATGGTCGGCAGTTGGGAACTCAAGACGCGAACGCACCCAGGACCTCAGTGCCCAGCGCCAGAGGGTTGAGGCCCGTTCGGTTGCTCGCTTGGGGTGCGGCAACGCTCCCGACGTGAATATGCCGCACCCTTAAGGGAGCCGCCCGAGCCGCGCATTAACCTATGACATAGGCTGGGTTCGAATTTTTGACGTCACATCAGGGGCTCCAGCTCCGTTGAGCCCGCGAGAATTCCGCACAAGCCACAAGAAAGAATGCGGCAGGCCAGAAAGGGGTGATAATCCCTTGGCCATCTCGCGTTTGGCTTGCGATTGACACGCACCCAAGCCGAGGCAACGCGATATGTGATTATGCGATAGCCGAAGGGAGATAGCGAATGAAGAAGACCTATCAGGAGGCTCATTTTGACAAGCGTGAGCGACTGTCGGCGGTGAGGGCTTCGCCCGGCTCATCGCCCCTCAGCTCGGGGCCGACTGACTAAAGGCCGCACTGATCGGTACTACAAAGGAAGCTTGTTGGGCCGGCCCTTCTCCAAGTTACCTGTCTCTCAAGGCCCCTGCCTCCCGGTAGCGGGCTTTTGCATTGCTGGTTCCCCGGGCCGGGAAGTCCGCCACATTGCGTGGAACATGCCGTATCGCGGGGAACATTTTAGCAAACTGTAAATTCAACGGTCTTCTGGTAGGAGGCCAATGTGTCCCGGCGAAGCGTCGACAAAGACCGATTGGAGCGCGCAGACCGTGAGGCAAAGATTGCTAACGCGGCCGAGAGAGAGGCGCGAGATACAAAAACTGCGCGACTTCGAGAACAACGCCTTGCTGCCGAAGCCAAGGCTTCGCAATCATTCAAGAAAGGTCGATCCAAGGGCTAGGTCGCTTACCCGCTGACGCTCGCCCCGACGCGCGCAAGTGGTGCGGGCCCGTCCAAACGTGAGGTGCGTGCGATTGCGAATTTTTCTTGGAACCGTCTTTTCGCAGCGAAGTTCGGTACCGAAGGGACATTCCAATATGGAGTTGATCATGAAACAGGTTCTTTTGGCTTCAGCCATTATGGTACTGTCAACTGGCCTCGCTGTTGCGCAATCGACCACCACGACCACAGGCGGATCGTCGACCTCGACGACCCAGACAATGCCGAGCACTACGACCGATCAGGGAACGGATTCGACCACCACGAGTGGAACGAACTCTAACTCGAACTCCGCCAAGGACTGCGCTCCAGGTCAACAAACTGGCAGCGCCAAGCAGGCCGCGCCAGGTCAACAGGATACCGATGCTAACTCGGCTGCTCCTGGCCAGATGAAAAAGACCACGGAAGGCTGCTGACGTGTCTTGGAACTGTTGCCCTGTTCCAGATTGATGCAAAGGGGTCGACTCTCAGGGTGTAGCCGCTCTCGAACGCCCGTCGTGCTAGGTCGGCACGGCGGGTCGATACCAGACCAAGGTCTTGTCGTTTCGCGGCGAGTCGCCCTCGAGGTGTGCCGTGTTGGTTCACCCCAGGTGGCACCTGCTTTGCACCGCCCGCGACAGCAGGGGAAACCAACACCCCAGCGAGTCCCATTATCCCAGGGACGGCGCGCCGCTGCCGCTAATGGGACGGCGGGCTTTTTTCTTATTCCATGAAACGAAAGGTCATTCCGTAAGTTGGCTTCCCAAGGAGGAACCAATGAAAAAGGATGGCGACGGCCGTGTGAAGAAGGGCAATGAGCAATTGCTTGCCCGACGTTTGTCTGAAGAAGTCGGCATTTCGGAGCCGGATGCGCGCGGTCTGATCAAGCTTATCGGCACGGATTGGAATTCGCTGCTTCGTGAAGCCCGATTTTTGAAAGAGCGGCATTAGAATGCTCCTGCCTGTCGTGACTAAATTATTATTCAATCGACTCTCGCCAATATGAGCGTAGTCTACTCTCATCGGCGGTAGTTTCAGGGCACCGCCGGCTGTGAGCGAAGAACATGCTTCCGCCCCAACGGAGGAAGCCATGACCGCTCCCGCTACCATCGGCGTTGCAAATCCCGAAGAACTCGCCCTCCTACAGCAGGTGTTTCAGCGGGCCTGCAAAGAGCGTGCGCTAGCAGAAGGCAGCGTCGAGGCCGAGGCACTGAGCGCCCGTCTGATGTGGCTGTTCCAGCACTCCGGAGCCTACTTCGATGAAGCTACTTTCGAAGAGATGCTGCGGGGTGAAGGCTGATGAGCCGCGCACCTTATCTGGACCGCCTGGATGATCTTATTCGCCAGCACAAGGAGCTTTCTGCGCAAGGGGAGATCCTGCGGGCGGAATGTCGACTGAGTTGCTATGTCTTGGAGGAATCGGCCGATGACCTACGGGGAATAGTTGGCAGGGCTTGGGACGCCAGAGTAGCACGGCTTCGCCGTGATACTATTCGGTCCGGGAACGTGATTACCGTTGCAACTCGGGTATAATAGCGCCATGTTCACAACAAGTCCTCCAGGCTTAATTGTAGCATTTCCCTTGTGCCGGTAGCGTATGCGTCAGGTCATTCGGCCCACGCTTGTGTCCAGTTAAGGTCGGCACGGTCACTCAACCCGAGCTTGGTCCGCTTGATCCTGCCGACTCCCTTACGCGAACGCTTTTTGTCGCACTGAGCCAGAGCTCCGATGCATTTGAAGCACCCTTGAGCACCTCGTGTGCTTGTGAAAGCAACGTCTGCTCCTGCGATCGGGTGGAAAGACGCCGGCGCACGTCGCGGAACAGAACCGTGTGCCTGACGTTGTGCCGAGATCGAGGTCTAGGAGAAACGGCATGGTTGCGCCACGCGCGGTGTGGAAGGGCTTTCTGAGGGTCGTTCCGTGTCATGCGGGGTGAAGATAGTTGGTGCCACAAGTGAGGCATCCAAGATCCACTTCAAGATTTTGAACCGCAAGGACGGTTTACCCGTCAAAAGCGCCTATGTCGATGAAGAGACCGGCGATGTTGTCGAAGCCGAGGATCAGATCAAAGGGTATGAGGCGGACAAGGGTGATTTCATTCACGTCGAGCCGGACGAGATAAAGAAACTGAAACTGACGTCGCAGCATACACTTGACGTCGATTCCTTCGTTCCGGTTGCCGAGATCGACACACGTTTTCTGGAGAAACCATACTATTTGATCCCGGCAGACGGTGCCTCTCTGGAGGCCTTTGCCGTCCTGCGCGATGCGATGGCCAAGAAGCGCGTTGCGGCACGCTCCTGCGTCGTACTCTATCAGCGCGGGCGCGAAGTGTTGATACAGCCCCTTGGAAAGGGGATGTTGCTGACCGAGCTACGGACCCACAATGAGATGACATCGGAAGACACCGTCTTCAATGACGTGAAAAGCCCAAAATTCGATTCGGAGTTGCTGGAAATCGCGGAGCTTCTCATCGACAAGAAGGTAACGAAGTTCGATCCTTCGAAATTCGAGGACACTTACGAGGATGCGTTGATTGCCATGATCGACGCCAAGCGCAAGAGAAAAAAACCGCCGAAACCAGCGCCGAAACCCAAGGAGAACGTGGTCGACTTGGCCTCAGTTCTCCGAAAGAGCCTTGCGAAGGAAGGCATCGCCCAAGCCCGACCAAAAACCAAGAGCCGCAAATCAGCATAGTCAAAGATAGCGATCACCATCGCTGCGGTGCTCAAAAGAACCAGTGCAATTGCAGTGCTAGGTTAGGCGGCGGACTGGCTGTGAGCAAAGTCGATGCCGGCGCCGAAGCAATGCGCGATGAACTGGCGCAGGGCCAACGGCCGCTGATCTTCAGGCCGTGAGCCCAGCCTCACGCCTCAAACGTTGAAGCCGTTCGCTCGGCACTCGACGCCGTGCATGCTGCCCGTCGGAGGCGTGAGCCTTGACCGTGCCTTCATCTACAGTGACTGGCAAAGGTACGATCATCACCTCCGGCGCCATATCCCCCCATACAGCTTGCGGCTTGCTCGGGACTGCGACTGATTCATGCCGATCGTCGGTGCGTTGCGATGGCACTCGGTAGGAAGGGTCTGCCCGGATCACCGGCTCCAGATCGTGGGGGAAGTTCGGCGCATGGACGGGCAGTGCTTCGGCCGAATTTTCGCCCTTTTGAGTGATGGCCGGAAGCATTTCAGCGATCTCGATCAGGATATCTTTGACCAGATGTCTCATCTGTGCGCCCGCCCGCTGCGGCCATTGCTATGGCGATCAAACTTGTGGAGGCAACCAATGTTCCCGCTTGAAGCGAATGACGGGCTTTACCGGGAAAGATCGGCGGAGCGGCTCCTGCGATACTCCAGGCGACGTCGCTGCGATCCTCTCGCCTGGCATGATCGATGTCGGAAAGTCGAATTTGAACGTACTGTTCCTTGCCTTCGTCGGAGCGGTGGATGATCCGATGACGGCTGTGTGCCTCGCCCCCCGACTTCCCTTGCCAGCTTCTTCCCTGGCTGCTGTCTGGCCTCCGGTGGGTTCGATCGGGAACAAAGGCTCGACCATCCGGTTTGGTACCATCCCGTTAAGCACAAGACTAATGTGCAGCCTGACGGATGAGAGACGGCTGCCGGATTGCTATGGCTGTTCCCGATCTGCATTCGGCAGCCGAGATTGAGCCCAAATGCCCTAGGAGACTTCGCATGAGCGAAGCAGGACACAGCGCAGGCAATGAGGTGACTTCGATTACGGGCACGTCGCCGTTCGCCAGTTTTTTCATGGCTGGCTTCGAGTGCTCGTCGCACCGGCGCAAGGACGGCGTTCGCCTCGATCTTATCCGCGCGACGTCGCATTATTTGCATGCCCTGGGCGACTACCGCGGTTGCGCCGAACTCGGTCTTCGGACCATCCGCGACGGCTTGCGCTGGCACCTCATCGAAACCGCTCCTGGAACCTATGACTGGTCAAGCTGGACGCCGATGGTCGAAGCAGCGCAATCGGCAGGTGTCCAGATCATCTGGGACATCTTCCACTACGGATCTCCCGACCATGTTGATCAGGGGTCGATGCATTTCATCGATGCCTATGCCTCGTTCGCCGCGGAAGCTGTGAGGGTTCATCGTTCAATCGCCGGTACAGCGCCTCTGTTGTGCCCGATCAACGAAATTTCGTTTTTCGCCTGGGCTGTTGAGGTCGGCTATTTTCCGCGCGTCGGCCCGAAGAAGCGGGGTTGGTTCAAGCGGCACCTCGTGAAAGCAGCAATAGCCGGCGTTCGCGCGATGCGGGAGGTCGATCCCGCTTGCAGATTCGTCTGGGCCGAGCCGCTTATCCACATCGCTCCTCGCGACCGGACCCGCACCGAACGGCGCCGGGCCGAAAATGCCCGTCAGGGACAGTTCGAAGCTTACGACATGCTGCTGGGCCGGGCCGAACCTGAGCTGGGTGGGAGCGAAGATGCCGTCGACGTCGTTGGCTTGAATTTTTATCCACACAATCAGTGGTACCTAAACGGGCCGACGATTCCGATGGGGCATCACGAGTACCGTGCCCTATCGGAGATGCTGATCGAAGTCGCGCATCGATATAGCAAGCCTATGTTCATCGCCGAGACCGGCTCCGAGGGGTCTGGCGGGCCGGCTTGGCTCCATTATGTCTGCGACGAGGTGCGTGCCGCAGAAAGCCTCAAAGCCCCGATCGAAGGTATCTGCCTTTACCCGGTAACCGCCTATCCGGGCTGGGACAATTCGCGGCATGCGGAAGTGGGATTGTTTTCAGTCGTCCAGGCGGACGGCAGCCGACACATCCGCAAGCCCGTCGCGGACGAATTGGCCCGCCAGCAAGCTTTGTTCGCGGCGAACCCGACGCGTTAAACACATGAGCTGCACGAGGGACTGCGCGAGCGCCTGTCGGCCCCGCGCCGATGCTCCTGGGTCCAGGTGGGGGAGCTACAGCGCCCCTTCGGCCAACGACGCATTCACCACGCCCGCCCATTCCGGGACGCTCTTTTGAATGCGTGCGAAGGTTGCCAAGGCCTGCCCGACCACCTGATCCATGTTGTAGTAGCGGTAGGTTGCCAGGCGGCCGACAAACCACACGTCGGGACAGGTTGCGGCGAGCGCTTCGTAGCGCTTGTAGAGCTCTTCGTTTTCGGCCCGCGGCACCGGATAGTACGGGTCCCCGATATCGGTGGGATATTCGTATGTCAGGCTGGTCCGCACGCTCCGTTGGCCGGTCAAATGTTTGTATTCGGTGATGCGGGTGTAATCTTCCGTCTGGGGGTAGTTGACGACGGCAACCGGCTGAAACTGCTCTTGGTCGAGTGTGACGTGCTCGAAACGGAGCGAACGATAAGGAAGACGCCCTAGCTGCCAGCCGAAATATTCGTCTATCGGGCCGGTATAGATCAGGCGGTTAAATGGTATCTTGTCACGAATTTCGCGGAAGTCGGTCTGCAGCATGACCTTGATGTTCGGGTGATCGAGCATGCGCTCGAACATCCTCGTGTATCCGCCGGCAGGCATCTTCTGGAAGCTGTCGCTGAAATAGCGGTCATCGCGGTTGGTCCTGGTCGGCACTCGTGCCGTCACTGATTTGCTCAGCTGGTTCGGATCGACGCCCCATTGCTTCCTTGTATAGCCACGGAAGAACTTCTCGTAGAGCTCGCGTCCCACGGTGCTGACG
>NZ_RZTF01000016.1:0-15400 GCF_004023175.1 Mesorhizobium sp. M7A.F.Ca.MR.362.00.0.0 | reverse complement strand
CTGACGACAACATCCTCGGCCGTTCGCACGTCCTCTACCGTCTCGCGCCGCGATGCAAAGAACTCCTCCAACTGTGCGGAATTCAACTCGAGGCCATAAAGGCGGTTTATTGTGTCGAGATTGATCGGGATGGGAAGCAGTTTCCCGTCGACCGCCGCCAGAACCCTGTGCTCGTATGTGCGCCATTGGGTGAACTGCGAGAGGTAGTCCACGATCGACTGGCTGTTGGTGTGAAAAATATGAGGCCCGTAACGATGGATGAGGATGCCGGCTTCATTGTAGCAATCGTAGGCGTTGCCGCCGACATGGCTGCGGCGGTCGACCAGGAGAACGCTTTCATGACGCTGGGAGGCTATCCTTTCAGCAAGCACGCTGCCGGCAAACCCCGCGCCGACGATCAGCCAATCGAACATGGCTATGCGCTCCTGCGGAGCGGGACGACCTTCTTGCGTCGGTAGGCGCCCTCAATGTGAGCGGCCATGGCCTTCCATGTTCTTTCCCACGACATGTCAGCCAGATAGGCATCGACTTGCGGCAGCAGCATCTCGCGCGGTCGCAAAAGCAGGGAGCGCAGCTTGCTGTCCAAGTCGTCACCGTCGGCGATCTCCACCAGCCCAGCAGCGCCGTAGCTGCGCACAACGTCGACGATTGCCGTCGAGATCACCGGCAGGCCCGCCGCCAGAAACTCTGGCGTCTTGGTTGGGCTGATGAACCGGGTCGCTTCGTTGAGCGCAAACGGCATCCACCCGGCATCCCAATGGCGCAGATAATCGGGCAGGTCGCAGTAGGCCTTCGTGCCCAACCAATGAAGGTTGTCGGACTTCGGCAGGATTGCAGGATCGATTTTGACAACGGGGCCGATCATGACGAAATGCACGTCCGGCATGGTCCGCGCCGCTAGCGCCACGAGGTCGACGTCCAGCCGCTCGTCGATGACGCCGAAATACCCCACCCTCGGGTGAGGAATGCCGGCCTGGTCGATGGGGTCCTTTCCTGGCAGCCTTGCCTTGTGAAAGTGTTTCACATCGATGCTGCTCGGAAAGGGGTAAATGGCCTGATGCAAGCGGCGCTTGGTCTCGAACAGGCTCAGGCCACCGGTGAAAACGAGATCGGCGCGGCGCAGAAGTCCCTTTTCCATCTGCGCCAGTTCGGGCGGCGCATTCTTGAAGGCGGAGAGTTCGTCCATGCAGTCGTAGACGCATATGTCTGGGTCAAGGAACTCCGTGAAGCGAAGAGCCATCGGCGTGTAGTACCAGGCGATCAGCCGGCTGTGCGGCATAGAAGCTATGATCTGCTGAACAAATCTCCGCTGGACGGCATCTGATTTCGCGGCCGACGCGCCAAGTGGAAGCACTGGTGTCACAATTAGAATGTTTGGCGACGCCTCGCTCGTCCGCATCAGCGGCTGTGGCAGTTCTTCAAAAACAGGCTCTTCAAAGTAGATCACTCTCTGCTGCATGGATGCAAGAGTGAGAATATGCTGCGGGCGTTGATGGACGAAATTCCAACGCAAGTGCGAGAAGCAAACCAGTAGATTTTCCCTGCCAGCGTGTTTACTGGCGGACACCCTGCCCAAGGCTGCTTCCATTGAGATTTTCCTTCCTGTAATCTTTAATTTATGCTGCGACTAACATTTGTTAATCGCAGATGGAGGAGAAATAGACTTCGGTACCAGCTCCTAACTTTCCACCGCGTGAGTTGTTCCAAGGTGAAGTGAAGAGCTCTCAGTCACCGCTCGGATGACGGATGCGACGATGTTTCTGCGGAGCTGAGAACGGCCACCACGCGTCGCCGGGCTTTGAAAGCGTGAGCGACGGGGGAATGTCGGTGGAGAACTGACCTGCCGTATTTGCGTTTAAGTCGCTGGTTATAAAATGTGCAGGACATCAAGTTGATTCGCCCGCATCACTGGCGAGTCCGTGCCAGGCGAATTCCGGGGCTGATATGAAGATCGACTTTTCAACCAATGTTTTTCCGCTGTTTCATCCGCAAAGCGTGGATGATCTCAAGGACCCTTGCCCCGTCTTTGATGGCAGCCTGTGGCACGTCTTCGGCTCGAGCGGCACGGTGACCAGCGAGACGTGGAGGATCCTGCATGCCACGGCGCCGGACCTTTATGGGCCGTGGACCGAGCATCAGTCGATCGAGCTTCCTATCAATGGGAGTGGTGTTGCGGCTCCGGGGGTCATTCACGAAAGTGGCGTCTTTCATATGTTCATCCAGACCGAGTTCATGAAGTCTGGTGGCCGCTGCGAGCATGCGGTTTCCAATGACGGGTTCCATTGGGTGGTTCTTAGCCCGGCAATCCTCGCCATCCCGGACACGGAGGAAGATGGCATTTACGATCCGCATCCCGCGGTTATTGGCGGCAAGCGCTACCTCGTCTATTCCGCCATGCCAAAATTCACCAGGGTGCCACAGCCCGACATCTATCTCGCGCGTAGCCAATCCGATTCATGGTTCGGCCCTTGGAAACGGATCGGCAAGATCCTTGACCATAATGAAGTTCCTCACCACAACACGAGAGAGGATCCCGACTACGAATGGGGGATAGAGGGCGCACAACTGGTCGAATTGCCGGATGGCCGCGTGCTTCTCAATGCCACTTGCTTTCTCCCGAATGGCCTTCGGGGAAACCGGCAACGCGTGTTTTTTGCCATCGCCGATGATGTTGCTGGACCTTATGTGTCGATGGGACCGGTGCTGGAACCAGGCCAGCCGGGAGAGAACGGCCACTCGACCGTGATGATCGAAGGGGGCCAACTTTCGCTGTTTTACCAAAGCCGGGTCGCCACGACCGATCATCGGTGGCGCTACGGCTTGGCCAGATGCGACGTCGCCCTGTTTTCCAAGGTTGCATGATTTAGGTGTTGCTCGGACGGAACAATCCGTCGGAGCGCGTGCACACGACACCATGCAGCAGTCGGTCGCGGCGTTCGAAGACATGGGCGAACTGAATATCTCTGCTCCTTCCCGCAGGAGAATGAAACATCAGCACGTATTCTATGCCTTCATCCTCGCTTCGTTGCTCGCTTCGTTGAAGGCGTCCAACAGGCCAGGGACGTGCCGGGCGTCCAGAGCGAGCAGATGATCGACAGGCGGACAGCCGAATAGACAAAGGACAGCCAAAGCCGAGGCAACCGGCGGCCTTCCGCTCGACCCGTGCGCAGTCGGGAGCACAAGGTTTGTACTCGAGCCACTGAAGCTCCGCACGAGGGGCAGCTCAGCTCATTCCTGATTGTTGCGTGCCTGACGAGCTCTCCGTTTCAGCCTGATCATAAATGCTTTCACCTAGTGGAACATCGGAGGTTCCACGAAGTTGGGAAGCCACGGAGGACGTGCACATGAACAGTGTCATCTATCTTATCGGCCTTATCGTTGTCGTGCTCGCGGTCCTCTCCTTCCTCGGTCTTCACTAGGTGGCCCATGCAGCATGAGAACGATCAGGGCGGACAGCCCACCGATTTCGACAAGGCAAAAAGCGACGTTTCCGACAGGCTTCGCCAGGAACAAGAACGTGCCAGCGAGCTGCTTCACGACGCGCGTGACACGGTGACCCGTAAGGCTGGCGATTATGCATCTGAAGCCAGGGATGCGATTTCCGACAAGGCGGAGGAAGCTCAGCGCGACATCGGATCGAGTCTGGCGGCGCTGGGCGGCGCACTGCGCGCGGCCAGTGACCATCTGGCCAACAACGATGAAAGGAACGCATCGAAGTTCGCATTGGATGCCGCCGGTGGCTTGGAGCGGCTTTCATCGTCATTGAAACAGAAACCGTTCGGCCAGGTCCTGGAGGACGTGCAGTCCTTTGGCCGGCAAAATCCCGGTGTCCTGCTTGCCGGATCGGTATTGGCCGGATTGGCTCTCGGGCGGTTCATCAAGGCTTCTCCGCCGGCGGGTCCAGAATTCCAGGATGCGGGAGACCTCAAATCACACACCGATCAGGCACAGGGTTGGTCCGTTGATCGTTCGCAGGATTCGGGCCTCGTCGGCGATGATGGGGCCACGCAGAACGCGGAGCAGGACAGATGAACACCCAGGACAATCCCAGCCTTGCCGGACTGATCACCGACTTGGCCCAGAATGTCACCACTCTGGTGCAAACCGAGGCCAGGCTGTTTCGGGCGGAGCTCTCTGAAAAGCTTGCCAAAGCCGGAGCAGGTGCCGCGGAAGTACTGGGCGGCGCGATTTGCCTGCTCGCCGCGCTATTGGTGTTGCTGCAGGCACTCGTTATCGCACTGACGCGGGCAGGGCTAGGCGCGGGGTGGTCTTCCCTGCTGGTCGGTGTGGTCGTGGCGGTCCTCGGCGTCATCCTGCTGCGGACCGGGATGGCCAGCATGGCGCCTTCGGAACTTACCCCCGACCGGACCCAGGAACAGCTTAAGCGCGACGCGAGCGTGATCAAGGAACAGGTGAGATGAAAGAGAAATCCGCAGCCGAACTTGAACGCGAGGCCGAGGCAGCCCGCGCCCGGGTGATGGAGACCGCCGAATCCATTCGAGGCAAGATGACGCCCGGACAATTGCTGGATGAGTTCACCGGGCTGTTCTCGGGAGGGGAGAGCTCGGCCATGCTCAGCAATCTCAGAACGCAGGTCCGAGACAATCCTTTGCCGGTCACCATGGTGGGCGCAGGTCTGGCTTGGCTGATGTTCGGCAGCGGTACCTCAAACACCCCCCACGGTTCGGCTGGATACTCCATGCCTTCGTCGCCGGGACGACATGATGACGGGGAGCGTGGAGGCCTTGGCAGCACGCTTTCCGATGCCGCCACATCGCTGTCGTCGGCTGCTACCAGCGTCAGCGATACCGTTTCGAGCGCGGCAAGCAACGCCGCCGAGGGTTTGACGGGCAGCACGGCCACTGCAAGATCGGTGACCGGCGAGATGGCGGCGAAAACCACCCGCTCTGCCCAAGAACTGTTTGAGAACCAACCCTTGGCCGTAGCGGCCGCCGGTCTCGCCATCGGCGCCGCCATAGGTGCAATGCTGCCCCATACCGCAACGGAGGATGAGCAACTAGGCGCCTATGGCGACAAGCTTCGCGACACCGCCGAAACCATGCTCGACAGGGGTCTGGATGAAGCCAAGCAGGTCGCCGCCGACGCCTATGAGACCATCAAGCAGGAAGCTGGCCGGCAAAATATGGAAGCAGGCACGATGGCCGATCAGCTCGGCGAGGTCGTGAAGTCCACAGCAGACAAAACCGAGCATGCCGTGCGTGAACGGATTTCCGATCCGTCTCAGCGTCAAACCTAGCTTGAATGATCCTGGATCAACGATAGTCGGTCTCTTCAGAAGGGCCGGCGTTGTTGTTCAAACGGTGAACCGCTCGAGTCATTTCAGAGCGTAGAGGTAAGCCGCGATATCGCGCGCCTGCTGCTCTGTAATCCGGGTCGACGGCATGGCGGTGTGCGGATTGATTTCCCTGGCCGATCGTATCCAGCGGATCAGGTTCTCTGGATTGTTGGCCAGCCCGCCGCCGATAAAGACGCGGTCAGCAAGACTGGCATCCAGGCGAGGACCGACCTGCCCTTGCGCGCCCGGCACGCCCGTAATCGTATGGCAGCCGGAACAGCCATTCGCATTCATGATCGGCAAGGCCCTCGCAGTGTCACCGCCTGTGGCCGCCTCCGCCTCGTGGCGGACGCGCGCGGCCCGATCGGACCACCAGGTCATTCCGGCCACGGCCGCGACGAGCAGCACCAGCGCGGCGATGACGGCGGCAAGCAGTTTAGACACGCTCGTACGCATGCGCCGCCTCCCTCCTTCCGCTCGCCTTGATCCACAACGCGGCCAGCAGCAGCGCTGCGCCGCCATATATCAATCCAGCCGGAACCCACATCACCAGCCCAGCAAGTTGCTGGTCCTCCAGGGGGCTCAAATTCCACAGTGCCGCTCCCACGGCGTTCTCCGGGTACCAGAGGCGTGGCGAGAGCAACAGGAGAACGCCGAGCAGCCCGGTATGCAGCGAGGTGACAAAGAGGTGCATCACTGCGCTCCCATAGGCATGCTGGCGGCCGGGACGCGGCAAGAGGACCCACCAGAACAGCAGCCCTGTTCCGAAGAAGCTCGCGTGCTGTGCATAGTGCAGTACGCCGCGTTCGAGCGCGGCCTCGAACAACACCGGAATGTGCCAAATCCATATAGCAATGCCGTGGATAATGGTCGCGCTGATCGGCCGCGTTGCGAAGGCCCAGACCACCCTCAGCCAATTGGCGTGTCCGGCAATTCCCAGAATGCGCCGTAACCGGATGGGTAGGCCCCACATCAAGGCCGCAGCCGGGCAGGCAGAGACCAACAGCGGCGCCGCCACGGCCATCAGCAGCTCATGCTCGATCATATGCGCCGCAAAGACCTGCTCGCCGAGCACATGAATCGGGCTGACCAATGCGGCTGTCAACACGCTCCATCCGGCCGTGAACAGCAGAGCCTGGCGCAGCCGCAACGTCCTGCCGCGGCTGCTGCGCCGCCAAAGCCGGCCAGCGCCAACGACATATATCAGGGCAAGCACGGCGAGTGGCAGGGTGATGGGCAGCGCGAGCGTCCACCCGGCCCCGGGCGCGCCGGCGCCGTAGCAGATGGAAGTAGGGAACAGCGCGTCCAGGTTCATCGCAGGCACCCATCCAGGATCAGCGCCGCGCTGCCTTGCATGAGGATCACAAGCGCAAACAGCAACGCCGACAACATCCCGAGATTGGCGACGAAGCGCTCTGTGCCGCGCGTACGCTCCGGCTTGAATGCGGCACCGCCTCGCCGCTTCGCCCGCCACGACAGCGCCCCGCCGAGCAGCGACAACAAGACGAGCAGCAGCGCCACGGGAAGCACGACTGGCACCTGACGGTTGCATTGCCAAGGCACCAGTGCATAATTCAGCTGTGTCGAGACCGCCCAGGCCAGCGGACCTGACAGAAGACCACCCCAGGACGTTCCCAACCGCAACGCTCGCATCTCAGCCTAGCCTCGGCGCCCAATAGATGAGCACGTAGATCGGGATCCAGGTCAGGACCACGAAATCCCAGTAGAAGACATTGTCGCCGACATCGCCGAAGCGCCGGCCGCTATAGCCGTGGCGCGTGAACATCAGCACTGTCAGCACGATGGTGTCGCCGACATCGGTTATGAGGTGCGTGGTGTGCAGGCCAAGCAGCACCCAGAGCATCGATCCATAGGCGTTGGTGTCCCAATAGATGTTGAGGGCGGGGAATTCGAACCAGCGCACGACGAGCGGAGCGATGCCGAGCAGCGACATGACCACCAGGCCGATCCGCACCGGAACCATGGAGCATTGCTTGGCGTGGCGGTGGAGGACGTGGTTGGGCACAAGGCTGACGACAAACAAAATCGTCACGATCGTTCCGGGCCAATGGTCAGGCTGCGGTGCGCTAAGCCGCCACGCTGGCCACGACAGCGCAAGATAGAGATATGCGCCCGCTGCCAGCGCAAAACCGGTGCCTTCCAAAGCCATGAAGCCGAGCGTGCCCCACCAGGTGGGGCTGCGCGGACCGTGCCCGAAGGTCGGCAGGCCAGAAAGATCGGCGGCGGCGCGCTGCTTCATTCCTGGTCCTCCGGATCGCCCTTCGGCCAGAACCAACCGATCAACGTGATGGCGATCGGCGCGGCGCCCCAGACGATCGCCCAAGGCGTGAAGATCGAATAGAGAAACGTGCCGCCGACGGCTAGCGCCGCAAAAAGCGGCCAGATCGACGGTGTGGCCGATTTCTCGCGAATATCGGGATAAGCTTCGGCCAAGGTCGAGATGAGGAGTTCGCGCGCATCGACGCGGAGCCCGGTCGCTACAGGGAGCGCCTCGCGCTCGGCCCAGAGCGGCTCGATATGGGTAACCATGGGAATGCGTGCGAAATTATAGCTCGGCGGTGGCGAGGACGTTGCCCACTCCAAGGTTCCTGCGTCCCACGGGTTGTTGCCGGCCAGGGTGCCTTTGAGCGCGCCATGCACCAGATTGAAAGTGAACAGGACAAAGCTCAGGAAAAAGAGCAGCGCCCCGGCAGAGATGAAAAGGTTGATGTTGCCCCAGCCAAGCTCGGCCGGATAGGTGTAGACCCTTCGTGGCATGCCCCATAGGCCGACGAGATGCATCGGGAAAAAGGCCGCATTGAACCCGATGAAGGCCAGCCAGAAATGCCACCGTCCAAGGCGTTCGCTCATCATGCGGCCGGTGATCTTCGGGAACCAGAAATAAGCCGCGCCAAGCAGCGGGAACACCGAGCCGCCGATCAGCACGTAGTGGAAATGCGCGACGACGAAATAGGTGTCGTGCACCTGAAGATCCAATGGCACAGAGGCGAGCATGACGCCGGTCAGCCCGCCGATGACGAAGATGAAGAAGAAGCCGAAGACGAACAGCAATGGCGTCCGGATCACCGGCCGGCCGTCCCAAAGTGTTGCAAGCCAGCAGAAGATCTGCACGCCGTTTGGAATGGCGATCAGCATGCTGGATGCGGTGAAGAAACTGGCGCCGAGCTTAGGCAATCCCGTGGCGAACATGTGGTGAACCCAGAGCCCGAACGACAGGAAGCCGACTGCGATCAGCGACAGGACCAGCCCGAGATGACCGAATGTCGGTCGCCTGGCGAAAACAGGAATGATCGCGGACACCATGCCCGTCGCCGGCAGGAAGATGATGTAAACCTCCGGATGGCCGAAGAACCAGAAGAGATGTTGGAACAGCAGAGCATCCCCACCTTCCGCCGGGTTGAAGATGTGCGTGCCGACCAGGCGGTCAAGGATCAGGAAAGTCGAGGTGATCATCACCGCCGGCATCGCGAAGACGACGACGAAGGAAGTGACCAGCATCGCCCAGACATAGAGTGGGATCTTGTCCAGCGACATGCCGGGGGCACGCTGTTTGAACACAGTGACGATGGTCGCAACAGCGACGGCCAATGACGACACTTCGGTATAGGTGATCATCTGCGCCCAGACATCGGCGCGCTTGCCCGGTGCGAATTCGGGGCCGGACAGCGGCACGTAAGCGAACCAGCCCACATCAGGAGCCATGTTGAGGGCGAAGGACACCCAGGCGAAAGCGCCGCCCGAGACGTAGATCCAATAGCTGAACGCGTTCAGGCGCGGAAACGCGATGTTGCGGGTGCCGACCATCAGCGGCACCAGGTAGATTCCGGTCGCCTGCACGATGGGCACGGCGAACAGAAACATCATCGTAACGCCATGCATGGTGAACAGCTGGTTGTAGAGGTCGGGCCCGATCAGGCCGCGTTGAGGTCCCGAAAGCTGGATACGCATGGCGACAGCGTTGAGACCGCCAAGACCAAGGAAGACGAAAGCGGTGATCAAATAGCGTCGTGCGATCACCTTGTGATCGACGCTCGAGAGCGCTCCGACGATGCCGGACGGCGTCCGCCAGGTGCGCTCGAGCCAGCGATGCAGGCTGGCATCATCCATGCCGGTATCGCGGGGGCCGTCACGTTCGGGAGCAAGGTCGCCCTTGGCGGGGTCTGGTTCCGGGATGTGGCGGTCGCCTGTGACATCGGCGCTGCTCATTTCAGCCCCTCGAGATAAGCGACGATTGCGTTGAGCTCGTCGCCGTTGAGATCTGCCACTGGCATGTGGGAACCCGGCTTGATGCCTTGCGGGTCGGCTATCCAGGCGGCGAGATTGCCGCGGCTCATCGTCAGCGTTCCGGCCGCCAATGTTTTCCGGCTGGCGATGTGGGTGAGGTCGGGAGCCACCGTTCCGCCGGCCGGCGTTCCCCCGATCCTGTGGCACATCACGCAGGGGCGTTTGAGGAACAGGTCCGCGCCGGCCTTGGCTTCGCCGCTCGCCGGCGCGCCGGCCGGCTGCAACTGGTCGTTCAGCCAGGCATCGAATTTCGGGCGCGGCTCGGCGATGATGAAGGTGCCCATATTGGCGTGCTGCGCACCGCAGAATTCAGCGCATTGACCGCGGTAGACGCCCGGCTTGTCCGCCTTGATATCCAGCACGTTCATGTGGCCGGGGATAAGATCGAGTTTGCCGGCCAAGCTTGGGATCCAGAAGGAATGGATCACATCGGTCGAGGTCAATAGCAGCCGCACCGGCTCGCCGGCAGGGATATGGATCTCGTTTGCCGTCGTCAGGATGCGGCTCGGCGTAGCATCCTCGTAGCGCAACTCCCACCACCACTGGTGCCCGGTCACCCTGATTGTCAGCACAGCCTCCGAGCCGATTGCAGCCAGCGTCCTGTTGGCGAAAAAGCTTAGCAGCGTCAGTCCGATCAGGATGATGGCGGTCAGTCCGACGGCGGACGCGACCACGCGCATCTTGCGGCGTTCGGCCGCTTCGTCGAGTAAGAGGGGTTCATCGCCGGGACGCGATCGCATAACCAGCGGTGCTGCGAGCGCGATCATCACCAGCACCCACACAACCGCGCAAAGCGCGGTGAAGAACCAGATCAGCCAAGCCAACTCGTCGGCTGCGGGGCCTTTCGGATCCAGCGCCGACTGCCAGCCTGCGCATCCCTGCAGAAGCAGGAGACAGAGAGCGAAGGTCATCGAAGCCGGGCGCCTCACGGTGATTTGCCCAGTGTCGCGGCATCCGGCAGGCGGTTTTCCGAGGGATGCACCATCATGCCGTCATTGCGTTGCGGCGCGGCGGAGGAGGGCGCGTTGCCGCCCAGTGCACGCACATATGCCGCCAGCTCCCATATCTGGTCATCGGGTATCTTCTGGCCGAAGCTCGGCATCCCGTTCGGCCTGCCGTCGCGGATCGTGGCGTGGATGCTTTCGATCGAGCTGCCGTAGAGCCACTTCTCGTCCATGAGCGCCGGGCCCATGCCGCCACCGCCATTGGCATGGCAGCCCGAGCAGTTGAACCAGCTGAACAGGCGTTTGCCCTCGCTCATGTGGAAGGCGTTGGCCTCGAAGCTCGCCGCCTTGTTATCGGTGGGGGAGGGTCGCTGTCCGCCCGGCTCCAACGTGGTCACGGGCGTCGGCTGCTCACCTGAACCGAGCGCCGATTGCGGTCGCGTGTCGCGCTCCTCGCGCTGGCAGGCGACCAGGGCCAGCGTCAAGGGCAGTAACATCGCCAGAGCCTGCCTCATCGCGCCGGACTCCCGGCCATGTCCAGACGCGGTACGCCGTATTGCGCCAGAACCGCGTCGATCTGGGCCTTGTGTCTGGCAAGCGCGCTATTCACATCGCCACGCAGCACATCGTCCTCGCGCCGAACACCCATTGAGATGTCGTACATTAGCGGCAGTTGCGGTCCGTCGATGCGAGGCGTGACCGGCGTGATCCGGAGCGACACCTTTTGCCGCTGGGCGAAATAGCCGGCGAGCGGACCCCAGACCACGGCAAGATCGATCTCGCCGTTCGCGACAGCTTCGACGATGCGCGCCGGAGGGTTGGGAGCGGAGTAGTCGCCATAGACGGGGTAGCCGATGAGGTGCCCGACGATGCCGCGGCGGCCAAGCGCCTGGACTGGCGGCGAGTTGGCGCCATCGTCGCCGATGAGCTGAACACCGATACGCAATTCTTGCAACCGCGGGTCGTTGAAGGAGGCCACGTCCGGGCCGTCCTGGCGGGTTACAAAGACATAAGACGAACGGTAGTAAGGCGTGGTCGTGCGCAGCATTTCGAGATTGGCAGGCGTGCCGGGCACGAGATCGCAAAGGCCTGCCTTCAGCGTGTTGCGGATGAAGCCACGGCGCTGCGCCCACCAAGTATACGTCAGCTTGGCGCCGAGATCAGTGGCGATGATTTCCGCGATCTTGTTCTCGAAGCCTTGACCGGCCGCGTTGGAAAACGGCATGTTGTTCGGGTCGGCGCACACTCTCAACTCACGTGGATTGGCAATGGCCGGCAAGAGCAACAAGGCGAGCCCGGCCATGCCGATCGCCACCCGTTGGAACGCCTTTCGCGCCGGACGTACGGTCAAGTCCAATCCATCAAGGCAGCCGGAACACATAAAGCGTGCCTCCCGCCGTGGTAGCGTTCTTTAGATCCTTCATCGCGTTGACGAAGCCAAGTGCCGCGGTGGCATCGCGCGGGTCGAGGTCGCCGGAAACGATGGCACCGGCCCAGCCACCGACGCCTGACAGAATTGCGACATATTGGTGCCCATCGGGGCCGCGATAGGTTATCGGCTGGCCGATGATGCCGGACGATGTCTTGAATTGCCAAAGGAGATCGCCAGTCCTGGCGCTGACCGCCTTGAACCAGCCTTCCATGGTGCCGTAAAAGACGACATCGCCGGCAGTGACGACGGTGCCGCTCCACACCGGAAAGTTCTCCTTCAGGACCCAGGCCGGCTTCGCGGCGGCAACATCCCAGGCGGTGAAGGCACCACGATTGCCGCCCGGCCCGGGGATCATGCGTACGTTCATGCCGACATAGGGCGTGCCTGCGATGTAGTTTACCTCGACGCCTTCTTCATCCATGCAGAGATTGTTGTGGGGGATGTAGAGCAGGCCGGTCCTCGGCGAAAAGGCCGATGGCTGCCAGTCCTTGAGGCCGGACGCTGTCGGGCAAATGTCTCGGACCACCTTGCCGGTGCCGGTCTTCTTGTCGGGGTTTGCAATCAGGCGGCCGGTCTTCAGGTCGACGCCTTTGCTGGAATTAACCGGACCGTAGGCTGTGGCGGACAACACCTCGCCAGTGGTTCGATCAAGGATATAGAGGTAGCCGTTGCGTTCCGGTCGGACGAGGACCTTGCGCGGCTTGCCTTGCCAGGTCATGTCCAGAAGGATCTGCTCGTTGATCCCGTCATAGTCATGGAGGTCATGCGGGCTCCACTGATAGAACCACTTCGCCGCTCCGGTATCGGGATCACGCGCGAAAATACCGGACGTCCATTTGTTGTCGCCGGGCCGCAAATCCGGATTCCACGGTCCTGGATTGCCTGTGCCGTGGAAGATCAAGTTCAAGGCCGGATCGTAGGAGATCCAGCCCCACATATTGCCGCCGCCGATCTTCCAGGCTTCCGGCGGCCATGTCGTCACGCCAAGGTCTGTGCCCTTGTCCATGTCATAGTGGGGCTTGAAGTCCGGGCCGATCAGCACATCCTTGTCGGGTCCAGTGCCATAAGCCGTCCAGACAATATGCCCGTCTCCGGCATCCAGCGCCTTGACCCAGCCGCGGACGCCCATTTCGCCGCCGGAATTGCCGACCAAAACTTTGCCCTTCACCACCAGCGGAGCCATGGTGATGGTCTCGCCGATGTTGATGTTGCCGATATGGGCGTTCCAGATTGGTTTGCCTGTGTTGGCGTCGAGGGCGATCGTGTGGCCGTCCAGCGTGTTGAAGAAGATGCGCCCGTCGGCGAAGGCCGCGCCGCGGTTGACGACATCGCAGCAGGCCACCCCTTGTGCCGCCGGCTCGGGGTTGGGCTCGTACTTCCACTTCATCGGCGCGCCGGGCCTGGAAAGGTCGAGCGCGTAGACGATGTTGGGAAAGGGCGTGATGATATACATGATGTTGCCGACAACCAGCGGCGCTGCTTCCTGGCCCTTGTTCACGCCGGTGGAGAAGGTGAAGGCGACCTGCAGGTTCTTGACGTTGCCTTCGTTGATCTCGGTCAGGTCGCTGAAGCGGGTCGACGCGTAGTTCTTGGCCGGCATAGTCCATTGCCCGTCATCGGGTGGCGCGGCGGCGGCGGGCGGCGCAATAGCCGCCGCCGATGGCGGCTCCGAGGCACCGCTCAGGAATGGGCCGCATGCCAGCAGCATCACCGAGAGTATGCAGGTGCGAAAAGAATTCTCGGTCGCCGATGCGCGGTCGCCTCGTCCTTCGTTAACGCGCGCCTGTGCCGGGTGCAGCATGCCTTTCATTTGTGGATCGAGCCTCCCACCCCGGCGCCGAGCTCCGCCGCGATGTCAGCCTCGGTGCCGGCACAAAGCGGATGGCCCCAGCCCGAGGCGCTTTTGCCGCCGGGATCCAGATCGTAGACGATGGCGTCCTTGCGATTGGGATTGACTCCGGCGGGAACCTTGTCGAGGCCGAGCGCCGCGCGAACACGCCAGGCGACATTGTGATCGGCGCATGAGGAATCTCCGGAGACCCCGATGCCTCCGACGATGCTCTTTCCGTCATAGAGGGCAAGCCCGCCGCCAAACACAACGACGCCTCCAATCGGCTTGCCGACGAGCGGATCGCTGGCGCTTCCGAACGTTTTGGGATCGCCCGCATAGGCTGCGGCCTGGTTGACCGGATTGGTCTCCTGCAAGCCGAAAAGCGGCCCGCCAGGTTGCGCCCCCGCGTAGAGATTGGCCGTCGATAGGGCCATTTGCGCCAAGCTGAGCCCATTGGCCGTATTGGCCTTCTCTGCCGCGACGAGGCGACTGCCCGGCCATTGGGAATCGGCGGTGGGACCGCTGAAAGCGATCGCGCACACGGCGCCGTCGCGGGCAACGACAGCCGCCCATTCGTTGGTCTCAAAGCCTCCGTTGGCAGGTCCGCCGCTCGCTTTCACATTGGCCTTGAGGACAGCGAGCAGCTTATCGTGGTGGGCCGGGCAGGGCGCCTGTGCCATGGCTTGGCCCTGTGGGGACAGGCCACCCGCCAACATCAGGCCAAAGGCAGGTAAGAAAAGCTGACAGCGGTACATTGTCCTGCCCATTGGTTCGAGCATCAAAGAATCATGGAGCACTCTGTCAGACTGGAGAATGCGAGAAAGAATCCGTGATCCAATGCCGTCGATGTCTAACTTGGGCGATGCAGGTATGTTCCTGCTTTTGGAAAAAATGCACAGTTCCCGTCCGGTGAATGGCAAGGGTTGCCGTCTGTCCCGCCGGCGGCCGGCTCATCGCACCTAGTAAGCACTTGGCATTATCGGAGAAGCGGAGCGGTTGCGGGACCATACGGACGATCCACCCGGACTCGCGACAACGGCTCATTTTGCGATGAAAAATGCCTAGTTGAGAAGGCGACGGTACTTTTTGAGGCGACTTGGGCACGCTGGTGGACGTCATAAAATTCGAAAATCGCCCGGATGGTCCCGATAGTTGGTGAAACCTCGAAATATTTTTTGTGGCGATTTTCCCTTTAAAATCAAGAGCGTAATTTTTTGACGGTTCTAGTGTCGGAATTTTAGCAGTTCTGGAAAATATTTGACAGCGATTTCAAAGGGTTATACGCTGTTTGAACAATCGAGTGGGAGTAGGGAAGCTACGGCGATAAAGTCATTCGGCGGACTAGCCGACCTCCGTTTGCGACCACGCAGGTGACGCACGCAATAGACCCCACCCCCGCTTCCGCGGTACTGCGCCCGCGAGCGCGACCTCATACGCCTCATCGAAGTTGGAGTGCCCGAGCAGCGGCAGCCTTGTCGACCGCGTGAAGACCTTCAAGCGCGAGGACAAACTACGCCGTGCGACCTTGCGAGCGATCCGAGAGGCGAAGCCATGAGCCCTCGACGCGACGACGCATCCACTCAACACTGCAC
>NZ_RZTF01000169.1:12515-12758 GCF_004023175.1 Mesorhizobium sp. M7A.F.Ca.MR.362.00.0.0 | reverse complement strand
TCGATGCCCTCATCGGCAAGGTCGGCCTGGCGGATATCGACATCGAGCACGATGCGCAGCTTCGAGGGATTGTTCTCCAGAGCCGCCATGCGCGGCATCAGCCACAGCCCGCTGACCGAGGGGATCGAGGTCAGCCGCACCACCGCCGTGCCACGCGGCTCGACCCAGCGGTCGGAATGGGTCGATATCAGCGCAAAGGCTTCCGCCGTGCGCAGATGCAGCCGGTTGCCCTCGATCGTCAGC
>NZ_RZTF01000169.1:5245-12505 GCF_004023175.1 Mesorhizobium sp. M7A.F.Ca.MR.362.00.0.0 | reverse complement strand
GTCGAAGACTTTCAATCCCAGCCAGTCCTCGAGCTTGGCGATCTGCCGGCTGACGGCGCCATGGGTGATGTTGAGCTTTTCGGCGGCCGCCGAAAAGCTGCCTGTTCGCGCCGCCGCATCGAAGGCGCGCAGTGTTTCGAGCGGTACCATTGTGTCCGAGCTGTGATCCATAGTCACAGGTGATCCTCGATTTGGTCGTTTGTCAACTGGCCTGAAATGGCGTTTTCTGCCTTTCAGGACCGAAGAATGCGAGGGCAGTGAGATGAACGCAATGACGGGCACGTTGAATTCGACACAGCGGATGGACACCACGGCAGCCATTGCTGTCGCGCTGACGGTGGTTGGTTGGGCCTCCGCCTTTCCGGCGATCCGCGCCGGTCTCGCCGCCTTCGGACCGCTGGAACTCGGCGCGTTGCGCTTTGCCATCGCCGCGGTGCCGGCGGCGATCTTCCTGGCCATCAAGCGCCCGGCGCTGCCAAGGCTCGACGAAGTGTGGCGCCTGGTCTTTGGCGGCGCCATCTTCGTCGCGCTCTACACCGTCATGCTCAATTTCGGCGAACTGACCGTCTCTGCCGGTGCCGCCGGCTTCATCATCAATGTCAGCCCGATCTTCACCGCCATCATGGCGATGGTCCTGCTGGGCGAGCGCTTTTTGGGCATGGCCTGGGCCGGCACGGTGATTTCCTTCGCCGGCATTGGCGTCATCGCCATGGCCGACGGGAAAGGACTGTCTTTTAACACCGGTGCTCTTCTGGTGCTTGGTTCGGCCTTGTGCTCGGCCGTCAACACCATCGTCCAGAAGCCGCTGTTTGCCCGCCATCATCCGTTGACCATCTCCGCTTCGAACATGGTGCTCGGCGCACTATGCCTGGCGCCCTTCCTGCCGTCGGCCTTTTCGCAGGCGGCGGTTGCCGACACAGCAGGCCTCGGCGCCGTCATCTTTCTTGGCATCGTGCCCAGCCTGATCGCCTATGCCGCCTGGGCGACCGCACTGTCGCGTCTGCCCGCCGCACGTGCCTCCAACTTCCTCTATCTGGTCTCGCCGATGTCCGCGCTGATCGGCTTCTTCTGGCTGGGCGAAGTCCCCACGCTGCTCGGCATAATCGGCGGCGCGCTGGCGCTGGGCGGTGTCATCGTGGTGAATTTGAAGAGATGAATATTGCCGGCCGTCCGCTTCCCTCATTCGGGAACGATGCCTCGGTCAAACGCGTTTAGCCGGTGTTTATTCGACGGAGGTCCGAATGCCGGGTGCAACGACGCACCGACGCATGCAACTGGGTGATCTATCCATTTTCTATCGCGAGGCAGGGCCGCCAGAAGCACCTGTCTTGCTGTTGCCGCACGGCTATCCCTGCTCTTCGTTCCAATTCCGCCGACTGATGCCGGCGCTCGCCGACCGCTGGCGAACGATTGCATTCGACTGGCCGGGCTTCGGATACAGTGGCACACCAGATCCGGCCGCCTTTGGCTATGATTTCGACGCCTATTGCGACGTGCTTTCCAAACTTGCCGATGAATTCGGTCTCGAACGCTACGCCTTGTGGCTGCATGATTACGGCTCGCAGATAGGACTCCGGCATGCGATCTCGCACCCGGAGCGGATCAGCGCCCTGATCATCCAGAACGGCGACATCTACGAGGACGTGCTTGGCTCCAAATACGCCACGATCAAGGCTTGGTGGACCGACAAGACGCCCGACAAGCACCGTCCGCTCGAGGCCGCGGTAAGTGAGGACGGGTTCCGGGCCGAGTTCATCGGGGAAGTGTCTGACGACGTCGCCACGCGCGTGCCGCCCGATCTCTGGAGCCTCCACTGGCCATTGATGAACACGCCGGTTCGTCGGCAGATCGCCGTCGGTCTGATGGAGAAGCTGGAAGCCAATCTCACCTGGTTTCCGCGCTACCAGGCTTATTTGCGTGAACACCATCCGCCCACGCTGGTCCTTTGGGGGCCAGAGGATGGCTATATGCCCGCGGCGTCGGCCCGGGCCTATCATCGCGATCTGCCCGATGCGGAACTGCATCTGATCGAGGGGGCGGGTCACTGGCTGCTCGAGACACATTTCGACGACGCGCTGCCGCTGGTCCGCGATTTCCTGGCTCGTGTTCACGGCTGATCTCACCCGGCGTCCGCTATGCCCGGTTTGCTGTCCGCCTGACTGAAGGAGAACCTCATGCCGACCAAACCGACGATCGCGCGAATCTGGCGCGGCCGCACCCGCCGCGACGTTGCCGACGCCTATGAGCCATACCTGCGTGCCGAGGGTATTCCGCCCCTCGAGAAGACAGCGCTTGGCGTCCAATTGCTGCGCGAGGACCGCGATGCCGAGACGTGGTTCACAACCATCTCGTATTGGGCCGACATGCAGGCGATGACCGCCTTTACCAAAGGCGAACCGACCAAAGTCCATCATCTGGACCGCGATGCCGAGTTCCTGATCGAACTGCCGGAGCGGATCGACATCCACCGGATACTCGTCGATCGCCAGGGACTGCGCTGAACGGCGAATTTGGTGGTTCGCAATCTCGCCTTCTTCGCGGTGATGTCGCTGATCTGGGGTCTGACCTGGGCGGCGATCAAGCTCGGTCTCGATGACGTGCCTCCGCTCCTGCTGGCGGCGGCACGCTATTTGCTGACCGCCGCGCTTCTGGCAACAGCGGTGCGTGGAGCCGGCGCAGCGTTCGCCCACGGGCGAACGGGGCGGACGATAATCTCGGCATTGCTGGTCAACACCGGCACCTACGAGCGGTGAAGCGATGGCCCGCAATCCGTCCGCAGCTACCGCCGCCCGAAAAGCCGTTCGATGTCCGCCAGCTTGAGTTCGATATAGGTTGGCCGGCCGTGGTTGCAGGTGCCCGAACCGGGCGTCGCCTCCATCTGCCGCAGCAGCGCGTTCATCTCTTCGGCCTTGAGCAGGCGGCCGGAGCGCACTGAGCCATGGCAGGCCATGGTCGCGGCTATTTTGTCCAGCCGCTCCTTCAGCGTGTCGACCGTGTCGTTGTCGGCGATCTCGTCGGCGAGGTCGCGCACCAATTGCCCGACATTGGTCTCGCCCAGCATCGACGGCGTCTCGCGCACCGCGACGGCGCCGGGGCCGAAGCGCTCGATGCCGAGACCGAAGCGGGCCAGCGTTTCCGAATGCAGCGCAAGCCGCTCGGCATCCTCTTCCGGCAGGTCGATGATCTCGGGCAGAAGCAGCATCTGCGAGGGCACCGGGCGCGAGTGCAGCGCATTCTTCAGCGCCTCGTAGACCAGCCGTTCATGCGCCGCATGCTGGTCGACGATGATGAGCGAATCCCTGGTCTGGGCGACGATGTAGTTCTCATGCACCTGGGCGCGCGCCGCGCCCAGCACCGCGCCGAGCAGGGTCTCGGCCGCTTCATCCTGCCCTGCGCGCGCATCGGCGCTGGCAAGCGGACCGGCATCGAAAGCCGCCTGCTCGTTTTCACGCAAGCCGCGCTGCTCGAAGCCCGCACCCTCGAAACCCATATCGACCGGCCGCTGCGACGACCGGACGGGATCGAAGCCGGACGGGCCCGACGCGCGGTAGGCCGCGTCGTAGCTGCGGTGGCCGTTTGCCGGTCCGCCGTGGCCGTAGGATGCGGCCCCTGGCCGGAACGCGGCCATCATGCCGGCGGCACCCGTGGTGGCGGCGCGGACGCCGGCATCGGCCAGTGCCTGTCGAATTGCACCGACGATCAATCCGCGCACAAGGCCGGGATCGCGGAAGCGCACATCGGCCTTGGCTGGATGGACATTGACGTCGACGATGGCCGGGTCGAGCGTCAGGAACAGCACCGTCACCGCATGGCGGTCACGCGGCAGGACGTCGGCATAGGCACCGCGTATGGCGCCGGCGATCAGCTTGTCGCGCACCGGGCGGCCGTTCACATACGCATATTGCTGCAGCGCGTTGCCGCGGGTGAAGGACGGGATCGACACGTGGCCGGTCAGATGCACGCCTTCGCGCATCGCATCGATGGCAATCGAATTGTCGGGAAAGTCGGTGCCCATCACCTGGGCGACACGGCGCAGGCTGCCTTCCGCGCTGTCATCCGCCGCCGGCAATTCCAGCGTCGAGCGGTCCGAGCCGGCCAGCGTGAAGCGCACTGCGGGGAAGGCGATGGCGATGCGCTTGACCACATCGCTGGTGGCCGAGCTTTCGGCGCGTTCGCCCTTCATGAACTTTAACCGGGCCGGCGTTGCGAAGAACAGGTCGCGCACCTCGATCGTGGTGCCGCGATTGGCCGCCGCCGGCCTGACAGGCAGAACGCGGCCACCCTCGATGCCGATCTCGGCGGCGCTGTCACTTGCTGCCGTGCGCGAGCGGATCGACAGTCGCGACACCGAGCCGATCGACGGCAGCGCTTCGCCGCGGAAGCCCAGCGAGCGGATGTCGTTGATATCCTCGGTGAGCTTGGAGGTGCAATGACGTGCGATCGCCAGCGCCAGCTCCCGTTCGGGAATGCCGGAGCCGTCATCGGTGACGCGGATCAGGTTCAGCCCGCCGCCGGCTGTGACGATCTCGACGCGCGAAGCGCCGGCATCGAGCGCATTCTCCACCAGTTCCTTGACGACGCTCGCCGGACGCTCGATGACTTCGCCGGCGGCGATCTGGTTGATCATCGTTTCGGAAAGCTGGCGGATGGGCATGGCAGCACTATAGGCGGATTCGAGGCTGATGCGGAAGGATTCGGTGTTGCGGAACAGTGGATAGGCTGGCTGGGAGGCGCTGCCCCTCACGCTTGCTCCGCCAGCCAGTCCCGCACCTTGCGGGCGTTGTCGCTGAGTTCCCGGTTCTTCGGCCAGACGACATAGAACGCCTTGCCGGTCTTCAGCACATGATCCGTCACCGGCACCAGCAAGCCCGACGCCAGCAGCCGCTCGGCGAGATGCCGCCAGCCGAGCGCGATGCCCTGGCCTTCCATGACGCCCTGGATCACCAGGCCGTAGTCGTTGATGCGCAGGCCGCGCGCGGTATCGCTGAGATTGGCGCCCGCCGACTGGAACCATTCGTCCCAACTGGCCGCCTCGCGATACGGCTCCTCCAGATGGATGAGGCGGTGCGTGGCCAGTTCGGCAGCGGATTGGGGCAGGCCGAACTTTGCCGCATAGCTGGTGCCGGCGACGGGAAATATCTCCTCGTCGGCCAGCGGCAACGAGTGATAGTCCGGCCAGTCCCGCGGCGCGCCGCCGCGCACGCCGAGCGGAATGCCTTCCGCGATGATGTCGAGGTCGCGGTCGGCGGTCTGGATACGCAGGTCGATGCCCGGCAGTTCGTCGCGGAACTGCTGCAGGCGCGGCATCATCCAGAACGAGCCGAACGCGGTCGAGGCAGCCAGCGTGACATGACCGCCGGTTGCCTGCAGGCGCAGATCCTCCGCCGATTTGCGGATATGCGAAAGGCCGAGCGAGACATCGGCATGGAAGCGCTCGCCGGCCTCGGTCAGGAGAACCTGGCGGTGGCGGCGCTGGAACAGCTTGGCGCCAAGCCGTTCTTCCAGCCCGCGCACGGCATAGGAGACGGCGGCCTGCGTCATGCCGAGCTCGCGCCCGGCGGCGGTGAAGCTCGACAGCCGCCCGGCCGCCTCGAAGATGATCAGGCTGCCGGCCGAGGGCAGGAGGTGGCGCAGGCTTCGCATAAGCTGAGCTTATACAAGAGATCAGGATTTTCCAGCGTCACATCACCATTTTGTCGCGCTAGGCTCCTTCATGAGTGGAATGGAGTTGCCATGAACGCACCGGCCCCTGAAGTGACCGAACATGCCAACCGCCGCAGCGGCGGCCGCCTGGGGCGCAAGGCCCTGCGCGGAGCCCCTGTAACGTCGTTTCCGACCCTGGTCCGCCAGATCCCCGTCTACCAGATGGTCCCCGATGAGGCGGTCGAGCTGATCCACGAGGAGTCGCTCTTGATCCTCGAAGAGGTGGGATGCGAATTCCGCGACGACGAGGCTATCGCACTGTGGAAGGCGGCGGGCGCGGATGTCTCGGAAACTCGTGTGCGGATCGACCGGGCCCTGCTGATGGAACTGGTCTCGAAGGTCCCGCCGGAGTTCACCCTCAATGCCCGCAACCCCGAGCGTACCGTTCGCGTCGGCGGCAAGAACTCCATCTTCGTGCCTATGTATGGCGCGCCCTATGTGCGTGACCTCGACAACAACAGGCGCTACGGCACGCTCGCCGACCTCAACAATTTCCACAAGCTCGCCTACATGGCGCCGGCGCTGCATTCATCGAGTTCGGTCATTTGCGAGCCGATGGAAATCGCGGTACCGAAGCGTCACCTCCACATCATCCATTCCGCGCTTAAGCATTCCGACAAGCCGTTCATGGGCATCGTCACGTCCAAGGAGCGGGCGGAAGACACGATGGCGATGGCAGGCATCGTGTTCGGCGAGGATTACGTCCGCGACAATCCGGTCCTGGTGTCGATCACCAACTGCAATTCGCCGCTGGTGTGGGACGCCACCATGCTGGACGCGATGAAGGTCTATGCCCGAAGCAACCAGCCGCTGATCCTCGCACCCTTCGCACTGTGCGGCGCCTCGACTTCGGCGTCGGCCGTCGGGGCAGTCGCGCAGGTCAATGCGGAAGCGCTGGCGGGCGTCGCCTTCACGCAACTGCTGCGCCCAGGGTCGCCGCAGATCTACGGACAGTTCATGGTCACCGTGGACATGAAGACCGGCGCTCCGATGGGCGGCACGCCGGAGGCGGCCCAGATGATGTACCTGATGGGCGCGCTGGCGCGGAAATACAAACTGCCGTGGCGCACCTCGGGCTTCCATGTCGGATCGAAGCTCAACGACGCCCAGGCGGGCTACGAGGCCAACATGCTGATGCATGCCGCCATCCTCGCCGGCGCCAACTACATCTGGCACTCCGCCGGGTGGCTGGAGGCCGGCCTGAGCTGCGGCTATTCGAAGTTCGCTACGGACTGCGAACAGCTGGTTGGCTGGTACAAATATGCAGGCGGCCTTCCGTTCGACGATTTCAAGGAAGCGATGGCAGCGGTCCGCGAAGTCGGGCCGCAGGGCCATTTCCTCGGCACCAAACACACGCTCGAACATTTCGAGTCGGCCTTCTTCATACCCTCGATCATGGACTTCAATTCGTACGAACAGTGGAAGGCAGAAGGGGCGAAGGACCACGACACGCGCGGTCGCGAGAAGGCGCGCAACATGCTGGCGGATTACGAGGAGCCGAAGCTCGACGAAGGCATCGCCGATGGCCTGATGGATTTCATCGCGCGGCGCGAGGAG
>NZ_RZTF01000169.1:2951-5235 GCF_004023175.1 Mesorhizobium sp. M7A.F.Ca.MR.362.00.0.0 | reverse complement strand
AGGGAACCAGACGGGAGGAAAAAATGGCATTCTTCAGAAGCAGTGGCGATCGCGTGCCGAGCGCTATCGAGGCAATGGCGGTCGAAGCACGCGCGGGTCGTGTCGATCGGCGCGAGTTCCTGGCGCTGGCAAGCGCCTTCGGCGCATCGACGGCGCTTGCCTACGCCATGATCGGCCTTGCCGTGCCGGATCGGGCCTTGGCCGAAGAGCCGAAGAAAGGCGGAACGCTGCGCGTCTCGATGTCGGTGAAGGGGCAGAAGGATCCGCGCACCTACGACTGGGTTGAGCTGGCGAACATTTCGCGCTGCTGGCTGGAGCCGCTTGTCCGCTATACTAGGCAGTTCACCTTCGAGCCGGTTCTGCTCGAAAGTTGGGATATCAATGACGACGCCACCGAATACGTGCTGCATGTGCGCAAGGGCATCACATGGAACAACGGCGATGCCTTCAACGCCGATGACGTCGCTCACAATCTGACGCGCTGGTGCGAGAAGAATGTCGCCGGCAATTCCATGGCCGCCCGTGTCGGCGCGCTGATCGACGCAAAGACCGGCAAGGCCAGGGATGGCGCGATCACCAAGGTCGACGACAACACGGTCAAGCTGAAGCTAAGCGAACCAGACATTTCACTGATCCCGAATTTCACCGACTATCCGGCGCTCGTCGTGCATCGCAACTTCGATGCCGACGGTGCCGATCCGATCAAGAAGCCGATCGGCACGGGACCGTTCGAACTGGTCTCCTACGATGTCGGCCAGAAGGCGGTCGTCAAGCGTCGCGAGAATGGCAAATGGTGGGGTGGTGAAGCGCCGCTCGACAGCGTCGAGTTCATCGACTACGGCACCGATTTCAACGCCACCGTGAACGCGTTCGAATCCGGTGAGATCGACCTCAATTTCGAGTCGCCCGCCGACTTCATCGACATTCTCGACAAGATGGATCTGGTGAAATCGGAGGTGGCGACGGCGACGACGCTGGTTGCCCGCACCAACATCACCCACAAGCCTTATGACGACAAGCGGGTGCGCAACGCCTTGCAAATGGCCGTCGACAACAATGCGGTCCTCCAACTTGGTTATGCCGGGCGAGGCACCCCTGGCGAAAACCACCACGTTGCCCCGATCCATCCGGAATACTATCCGCTGCCCAAGAAGACACGCGACGCCGCCGGCGCCAAGAAGCTGATGGCGGAAGCCGGACAGGCTGACTTCGAGCATGAGCTGATCACCATCGAGGACGATTGGCAGAAGAATACCGGCGACGCCATTGCCGGCCAGCTGCGCGATGCCGGGATCAAGGTGAAGCGCACGGTACTGCCAGGTTCGACCTTCTGGAACGACTGGACGAAATATCCCTATTCGATGACGATCTGGTACATGCGCCCGCTTGGCGTCCAGGTGCTGGCGCTGGGCTATCGCACCGGCGAGGCCTGGAATGAATCGGCATATTCCAACCCCGATTTCGACGCCAAGCTCAAGCAGGCGCTATCGCTCATCGACGTGGAGAAACGACGCGAGGTCATGAAGGATGTCGAGCAGATCCTGCAGGATTCGGGCGTCATTATTCAGCCGTTCTGGCAGAAGCTCTACAGCCACCAGAACAAGAAGGTGAAGAACTATGGTGTCCACCAGACATTCGAGATGGACCTTCAGAACGTCTGGCTGGACGGCTGAAACAAGGCGCGGCAGGACTTCATGAGCCGCAAAAAAGCCGATATGCAGGATGCGTGGTATTGATAGGCTCAAGCCATCAAAAGCCGGAGATTCTGCATGGGACTGACAGTGCTCGTTGCCGCCCTTTCGATAGCCCTGCCGGACGCCGCCGTCGCCGGACCGGCGTCCGACGCGGTGAAGTTCTTCTATGTCCCGGCGGTCAAGTTCGAGGCCGACGAACAATATCGGGATCGGTTCACCGAACCGGTGACGAAACTGTTCGAGCTGAACGACCAGGCAACGAAGACGAACCCGGACCAGGTCGCCTGCATCGATTTCGATCCTGGTCTCGACGCCCAGGATTTCGATCAGAAAACCGTCTCGAAAACGCTGAAACTGTCTGAGAAGCTGGATGGCGATAACGCACAGGTCACGGCATCCTTCAGCCTGTTCTCCGAGGGCGATGATTCCAAACGTGAAATGCTCTGGTCGCTCAAGAAGATCGACGGCAAGTGGAAGATATCGGACATCGCTTCCAAGACCAGCGACTGGACGCTCAGCGCGCTGGAATGCATGGCCGGCCAGACGCCGGAGTGAAGCGATGGCCCATCGCCGGTTCCTGGCGCTGTCGG
>NZ_RZTF01000169.1:0-2942 GCF_004023175.1 Mesorhizobium sp. M7A.F.Ca.MR.362.00.0.0 | reverse complement strand
CGATCCAGCCGGGCTCGCCGACCGCCGTGGTGCGGCCGTTTTACGATCAGGTCGGACTGGAGATCGATCCGGCCGAGCGAAGCCATTTCATCGACCCGGCCAAAACCGTGCTCGACAAGAGCGACGCGTTGCGCAAATCCGGGCAGGGCGAGTGCCTCGACCCCAACATGGCGCTCGACAATGCCGATTACGACAAGGCCGAGATCGACAAGAGCCTGAAGACCCTCGAGGCGATCAACGGCGACCAGGCCAAGGTCATCGTCGCCTTCGTCATATCGGGCAACCCGCACCGGCTGGAATGGAAATTCAAGAGGGTCGACGGCGACTGGAAGATCACGGACCTGTTGTCGGTAACCGGCGAATGGGCACTCAGCCAATATCAGTGCGAATGAACCGGCGATGAAGCTTTGCTTTTCGCTAGCCATCGTGCTGGTCGGACTCGGCGTTGCCGGGGGCGTGTTCGACTGGCACATCGGCACGATACTGGTCGCTCGCCAGCCGCGGCAAGCTCTGGCAGCGCCTGGCGACTTCTCCGTCGAGCGCGTCGTACTCGACCAGGCCGATGCGCCCGAGCTTGTCGGCTGGGTAGCCGATCGAAAGGGCAGTTGCGGTGCGATTGTGCTGCTACATGACATGGGCGCGGCGCCAACAGGCTGGCCTTGGTTCAAAGGGCGAAGCTCTTGTTCGACGCTGGCTATTCCGTTGTCTTGTTCGACCTCTCCGGTCATGGAGAGAGCGGTGGCGCCGTTCAGGGCTTCGGGTATTCGGAAGGCCCAGACGCCGCCCGTATTATTACCTTTGCTCGGCAACGCTTTCCAGGCCAGAAGCTTGGCGCCATCGGCTCGTCGCTTGGCGCCGCCGCACTTGTCTTTGCCGCGCCGCAAGCGCCTGCCGATGCCTATGTGCTGGAGCAGCTCTACGCAACCTTGCGCGAAACCACAGCGTGGCGAATGCCTTTCCACTTCTGGCGCGGTTTCCAAGCCGATGTCCTTTTGGCACAGATGCCGCTTCGTCTCGGGTTGAGCGCCGATGATGTCAAGCCGGTCGACCATCTTGCTGCTATCGGCAAGCCGCTGATGCTGCTTGCAGGCAGCAACGACCCTTTCATCGATCATGGACAGGTGCTGGCGCTGCAGAATGCTGCCGTTGGTTCACAACTCGTCTGGTTTGGAGGCGCAGGCCATGTCGATCTGCTGCGCTACGACCAACTGCGCTACAGCGATGCTATCTTTTCCTTTCTTGCAACAAAGCTCTGCCGGACGGGTGCCATCCATGGTTGGCGTTCGCTCAACCCCGCCCGCGATAAGGCGCTACCCCGGTGTCGGGCAGCCAGGCGCCTTCGGGCGGAGCGCCGGTTTGCCAGAACACATCGATCGGAATGCCGCCGCGTGGATACCAATAGCCGCCTATGCGCAACCACAGCGGCTTGGTTGCCGCCACGATGCGGCGGCCGATCATGACGGTGCAGTCTTCATGGAAGGCGCCATGGTTGCGAAACGAGGTCATGAACAGCTTGAGCGACTTCGATTCCACCAGAGCCGCATCGGGTGCGTAGTCGATGACGATATGTGCGAAGTCCGGCTGGCCGGTGACTGGGCACAGCGAGGTGAATTCCGGGCAGGTGAAGCGCACGATCGCCGGCGGTCCGTCACCGCGCGAAAACGGTACGGTCTCCAGGACCGCTGCTTCGGGGCTTTGTGGCGTCTCGACGTGCGCGCCGAGTTGGGTGAGGGTTTTGGTGTCGATCATGGGCCAATCCTTGTCGCATGCGCCCGGAGTGCGTGCGGGACGACATGCTTGAAAACAGATTTTGCCGCTCATTAGCACAATTTGAAACCGCAGGAAGACGATGACCAGCAACGATCCGCTTCTCCAGCCCTACCAGCTCAAACACCTGACGCTGAAGAACCGGGTCATGTCGACCAGCCATGAGCCGGCCTATTCCGAGGACGGCATGCCGAAACAGCGATACCGGCTCTACCATGCCGAGAAGGCCAGGGGCGGCATGGCGCTGACCATGACCGCCGGCTCGGCGATCGTCTCGCGCGACAGCCCAGCCGCTTTCGGCAATCTGCATGTCTATGACGACAGGATCGTGCCGTGGCTCGCCGAACTCGCTGACGCCTGCCACGAGCACGACTGCAAGGTGATGATCCAGATCACCCATCTCGGCCGCCGTACCGGCTGGAACAAGGCCGACTGGCTGCCGGTGCTCTCGGCCTCGCCGGTGCGTGAGCCGGCGCATCGCGCATTCCCGAAGACGATCGAGGACTGGGACATCGAGCGCATCGTCGCCGACTATGCTTCAGCCGCCCAGCGCTGCGAGGCCGCCGGCCTCGACGGCATCGAGTTCGAATCCTACGGCCATCTGATGGACGGCTTCTGGTCGCCAGCCACCAATCATCGCGACGACGAATTCGGCGGCTCGCTGGACAATCGCCTGCGCTTCACCAACATGGTGCTCGATGCCGTGCGGGCAGCTGTCGGCGACAAATTCGTCGTCGGCATCCGCATGGTCGCCGACGAAGATTTCGAAAAAGGCCTGTCGAAGGCGGAGGGGATCGAAATCGCCAGGCGGCTGGCGGGCTCCGGCAAGGTCGATTTCCTCAACATCATCCGTGGCTCGATCGAGAGCGATGCGGCGCTGACCAAGGTCATCCCGGTAACCGGCATGCGTTCTTCGCCGCATCTCGATTTCGCCGGAGAGGTGAGGGCGGCGACGAAATTCCCGACCTTCCACGCGGCGCGCATATCCGACGTGGCCACCGCACGCCACGCCATCGCCACCGGCAAGCTCGACATGGTCGGCATGACCCGCGCCCATATCGCCGATCCGCACATCGTCAAAAAGGTGATGGAGGGGCGCGAGCATGAGATCCGCCCCTGTGTGGGCGCCACCTATTGTCTCGACCGCATCTATGAGGGCGGTGAAGCGCTTTGCG
>NZ_RZTF01000168.1:0-12789 GCF_004023175.1 Mesorhizobium sp. M7A.F.Ca.MR.362.00.0.0 | reverse complement strand
GGTCACCTTCCAGTGGCCGGTCGAGGCACCAACGTTGAAGAAGCCGATCCAGGTCGCGAAAAGCACCGCGGCCGGCAAGATCGCCAAGCCTATCGCCAAGTGTTTCCAGTTGACGTGCATCAGCCGGCCAGCCTCTCGGTTTTGCCGCTCAGGAGCCTGGCAAGCAGGAAGACGCCTCCGGCGAGGTAAACGGCAGCGCCGATCATCAACATGATGATGCCGCCGAGCGCCTGGTCCTGTCCCGCCCCGAGCACGAGGCCGAAGCACGTCACTTCGCCGAGGCCATAGAGCGGTCGCGAGGCGAGCGAGAGCAGCGCGCCAAGCAACGTCATGTGGATGGAGGTCAGGAGCAACGCGAAGGCGCCGGCAGCGTCCCTAGCCGGCGCATCGGCATTGCGCGGCGCCATGCACGTCAGCCACAGGAACAGCCCGGCGCCAAGGAAGGACACCTGCTCGATCATGGTGGCGATGGTCGATGTCTCGGCCCACTGGCGCGCAGCCGGCGCATGCCAGCCCCAGACGACAATCAGTTCTACGAGAGAGGCGATAAGGGGAGCGGCGGTGGCCACGGAGCGTATCGGCCTGGCAATACCGATTGCGATCAGCGGCGCCGCGATCGCGACGACGCCCATGTGGGCAAGCATGTGAGCCGCGAACGAGCCACGCCACGCATCGAGCAGCGTTCCCGCCCAGACCAGCGCGAGGGTGACGAAGCCCAGCAACAGGCTTGCCGTCCTCATGAGGAGCATCCGTCGATGAAGAGCAGCGGCAGCGCCACGTAAAGCACGGCGACGAAGCTCAGGCCGCAAAGCAGTAGCGTGGCAAACCCCTGGAACAGGTTGCGGTCCGTCGCTGTGGGATCGTCGTGCGGCGGGTCGTTCGTGCCGAAGCCCCACTGCCTCCAGGCGAGCCACCCGGACAAGACGATCATCGCGAGTGCCCCCAGCGTCATAGCCACTATGCCAGCCTGGACGACAGCGAAACCGAGGTCACCGCGCTTGGCACACCAGATTGCGGCCATTGCGTAACAGGCGAGGAAATGTCCGGCCCAGATCACGGGCGCGGTGAAGAGCGTCCAGAGCGTTTCGACCTCTTTGGGAATGATGCGCATCACCGTCTCACATCGCTTCCGGGAAAAGACCGATGACGGCGAAGGTGATGACAGCGGTGATCGCCATAAAATGCCAGTAGAGCGCGACGTTGTGCAGTTCCATGTCGTGCTCCCGCGTCAGGCGACCGGCGAGGCTGCGCGCAAGGCAATAGAGCTGCATGACGGATCCGACCGCGGCATGAGCAAGCGCCCAGATGACGAGAATCCAGACGATCGCCGGATAGACATGCGCGGTCGGCTGCATGTCATGCTGCCAGGGTCCGGCAAAACCGGCTGCAGAGGCAGCAAGCGTCAGCAGAAACGCAGCAACAAGCGCAGCGCGTGCGCCGTCGATCCACCCGCTTGCGTTCAGTCGGCGCGCACCAAGCATCGCAACCCATGCGGCGACGAAGAGAGACAGCGCGATCATCGGCCACCGCATACCGGGACCCGGCTGCCCCAGAGTGAAGTCGGGATGGATGGTCCAGTAGAAAAAATAGCCGAAGATGAGGCTGGCGAAGGCAGTTCCGTCGCCAACCATCGTAATGAACATCGCCCACCAGCCAACAGAATCCGGACCGGAGGCATAGAGCGGCAAGCGCAATCCAAGACCGACATCCTTGGTCTTCTTTTCCGGGGTTTCGCCGGTGCCGGTCCAGAGCCACCACAGAACGGCAGAGAGCGTGCCGATGCCCGACAATAGGGCGAGGATCCAGAGTTCGAAGGTGAGCGCGACGAAGACGCCGCCGAGCAATGCGGCCGAGATTATTGTGATCGTGGTTGATGTCGCCACGCGCTGGCACTGTAGCGGATGGGCGTCGAGCACCGAGGTGATGAGCGTCTCGCGGCGATTCTCCTTGGCACTGCGAAGATAATAGGCGCCCTCATTGACCTTTTGCATCAGATCCGCCTGGTCCCAAAGCGGATACCGGCTCTCGATGATCGGAATGGATCGAACGCCCCAGTTCTCCTCGGGCTCGTTCAGCCATTCGAGCGTGCCCGCCTTCCACGGATTCTGCTCGCTGCGGGGTTCGCGATGCTTCGGCCGTACAACATCGAAGACAACCACCAGCACCCCTGCCGCGAAAACATAGGCGCCGATCGTGGAGATGAGATTCAGCCAGTCCCAACCGATCCCCTCGGGGTAGGTGAAGACGCGGCGCGGCATCCCGCGCAGGCCGCTGAGATGCATCGGAAAGAACGCGACGTTGAAGCCGGCAAACATCAGCCAGAAGGCGGTGCGCCCGAGACGGGGCGAGAGCATCCGCGCATTGATCAGCGGGTAATAATAGTAAACGCCGGCGACCAGCGGGAACAGCATTCCACCGATCAGCACGTAATGCAGATGTGCGACGATAAAATAGGTATCGTGCGCCTGCCAGTCGAACGGCACGAGCGCGACCATCACGCCGGTCAGCCCGCCGATGACGAAGATAGCGAGCCCGCCGGCGCCGAACAGCATCGGCACCGAGAAGATGACACGTCCGGCCAGCATGGTGGCGATGAAGACGAAGATCTGCACGCCGGTTGGAATCGCGACCGCTTCCGAGGCGGCCGAGAAGAATGCCAGCGAGATCTGCGGCAGGCCGGTCGCGAACATGTGGTGGACCCAGAGGCCGAACGATAGGAAGCCGGTGCCGACAGCGGCAAGCACGATCCAGGAGTAGCCGACGATCGGACGTTGCGAAAAGGTTGGCACGATCATCGCCATCAGCGCGATGGCGGGCAAGAAGATGATGTAGACCTCGGGGTGCCCGAAGATCCAGAACAGGTGTTGCCACAGCAGTGGGTCGCCGCCCCGCGTCGGGTCGAAGAACGGCCAGTCGAACATGCGCTGCATCTCAAACAGGATGTCGCCGGCGATCAGCGGCGGAAAAGCGAATAGTATCATGCCCGCGACGATCAGCAGGTACCAGGCGAACAGTGGCATTAGGTTGATGCGCATGCCCGGCGCACGGCACTTCATGATGCCGACGATCAGTTCGACCGCCGCAGCAATGGAGGCGACTTCGATAAAGGAGAGGCCCAGCAGCCAGATGTCGGCACCAATGCCGGAATATGCCTTGTCAGTGGCAAGAGGCGGATACATGAACCAGCCTGAAGAGGGAGCGGCGTCGAAGAAGATCGAACCGCAAACGAAGACACCGCCGATCAGAAAGCTCCAGAAGCCGAAGGCGCCGAGACGGGGAAATGGCAGTTCACGCGCACCGAGCATCGGCGGCAGCAGAAAGATCGCGACGGCCTCGAAGATAGGCACGGCAAACAGGAACATCATCACGGTGCCATGCAGCGTAAAGGCCTGGTTATAGAAGTCGGCAGAGAGGAAATTGTTTCCCGGAACCGCGAGTTGCGTGCGCACAAGAAGCGCCAGTACGCCGCCAAACAGCATGAAGGCAAAGGCCGCACCCCCGTACCAGAGGCCAACCTGCGTATTGTTGACCGAAGTCCAGTAACGCCAGCCGATCGGCGTCTTCCAGACGAGGCGCAGCTGTTCTTCCTCGATCTTCTCTGCGGAGGGCAAGGCGTTTCGCTTGATGCGGGCTTTGAGGGTTGTCATTCGAGCCCCTTCAGCCAGGCGGCGATTTCGGCGATGTCCTGTTGGGGCAGCATGTTGAAGTCGGGCATCTTCGAACCCGGCTTGATCAAATGCGAATGGGCGATGAAGCTACGAACGGCCTCATCGTCGGTGGGCAAAACGCCGGCACCAATCGTTCCCCGCGAACCCATATGCGAGAGATCCGGGCCGACACCACCCTCAGCTTGTGTGCCCGCAACGCGGTGGCACGCGCCGCAGCCGTTGCGAAGGAATATGTCGCGTCCGGGCAAGGATGCGCCGGGCGAAGGGTTCGCCCGCACAGCCAGCCATTCCCGGAAGGCAGCGGGCTGCATGGCGACGGCCGTGAAGGTCATCAGCGCGTGCGAGGTCCCGCAATATTCCGCGCAAGGGCCGCGGTAGGTGCCAGGTTTGGTCGCCAGCAACGAGAGCCGATTCACGCGACCCGGGATCATGTCCATCTTGCCACCGAGCGCGGGAATCCAGAAGGAATGGATGACGTCGGTGCTTTTCAGCAAGAACTCGACGCGCTCGCCAACCGGCAGCCTGATCTCGTTGGCGGAAAGAATAGGAACTCCGCCGTCAGCCGGGTGGTAGGCGACCCGCCACCAGAATTGCTCACCGGTCACTTCGATCCTGAGACCATCGGCTTCGACGGCTCCTGCGAAAGGTCTCAGTCCAGGCATCAACCAAAGCGCATAGCCTAGCAAGAGAAAGAGGAGTAGCGAAGGAATGGCTGCCCCGCCCCAGAAAATCAGCCGACTTGCAATATGCTCGTCTATGGGAGTGCGCTCATGACGTATCGCGTGGACCAGAAGACCGATGACCGTCAGCCAGATAAGACCGCCAGCAATGGCCATGAGCCAGAAAAGGTCAGCGATCTGGCGCGCTTCCTCTCCGGCCGGATCAAGCGCCGACTGGGCTCCCGAGCAGCTGGAACAGGTTCCCAAGCATAACCACAGCGCGAGCCAGCGCACCGCAGCGAGTTTCGTAATCCGGGCGCTTGTGCTTGGAACTGTTGACGAATCTATCCCTCCAATCGATGCCCTTGCTCACAAACGCGCCCGCAACCGAGTGGTTGCGCCAAAACTTCAGTTTAACGGCAATGGCCAGTGCTCATGCAATCTGTGCGCCGGTTTCGTCATTTGTCGCGCCGGTAGGCTTCGATACCGGCGATCCTTTGTACGTCTCAGCAGGCAGCCACCTATTTTAAGGTTCACCAACTATCGGGACCAATCGAGCGATTTCTTGCACTTTGCGGCGTTCGACGGCGTGCCCAAGCCGTCTCGAAAAGTACCGTCTCCGCTCCAACCTGCGAGCAGGCGACCGAGCATTGGTGTTGGTGAAACGTGGGCGCGCACCGAAGAGTTGTCGCCGAGCCGCCCGTCGATCTCGAACATCTCGATCAGGAACCCGCGCCTCCGGCGCGGTTGCAACGCCGGTCCTGTAAATGTCCGCAACGCCAGGGGGGCGGCTCAGCCATCGTCCCTGGCGACCAGTAGAAAAGGTTCGCGCTCCGGCGTCGTCACCGAAAAGCCCGAAGGGCCCACCGCGCTGAAAAAGCGATGGAACATGTCGATGAAGACACGCACGAAGAGTGGCTTTGCCGACCCGTACATGTCGGCGACGATTAGCGTGGGTGGCGGCAGTTCATCGAGGATTGGTCTTCGAACGATCTCCTCGCCATCGGCGGTGGCGCGACCGATCGGCCGCATGTTGAGGACGGCCATGCCGAAGCCGGATGCGACGGCCGAGCGCACCGTTTCATAAGAGCGCGTGCGAAAGCGCACCTCCGGTCGTTTCGCCAGTACGTCGAACAGGGTCAGGAGATAGGTCGCCGTGTGCGGCAGGTCGAGCAGCACCAGCGGCCGTGCCGCCAGTTCCGCCAGCCAGATGCCGTCGCGCGCGGCAAGGGGATCGTCCGCATTGAGCACGGCATGCGCCGGTACCTTGCAGATGCGGGTGACGCTGTCGATACCGATTGGACCGATGTCGTAGAGAATGGCCAGATCGATCTGGCCGGCGACAAGCCGTTCCTGCAACTGGACCTGGTCGGCCTCGACAAGGTCGATCTCGACATCGCCGACGTTGTCGAGGTAGCTGCGCAGCATCTCCGGCATGAACAGCGCGCCGAACGGCTCGAAGCAGCCGATGCGCAGGACCTTCGGCACGCGCCCGTTGAGGTCTCCGATCGACCGGTTGAACTCCGTTTCCGCCGCCAGCATGATGCGGGCGGCGGCGACGAAGCGTTGGCCGGCCGGCGTGATGGAGACGCCGCGCGCCGGCCGCCTGTCGAAAATGCGCGCCCCCATCCCGGCCTCGGCCAGAGTGATCGCCGCGAGGATGGAGGATTGCGAGATGTAGAGCGATCTGGAGGCCGCCAGCACGCTGCCAAGGCGGGCGACTTCGCAGACATAGCGCAACTGCCGAATGGTCAGATTCATGGCTCTTTGTTACATTAAATAGCGAATATTCCCCACAACAATACATTTTATGGTGATGAAAAAACCCGCCAGATTGCCCGGGCTGACAAGGCTGCCGGAAGAGCGGCCATGAAGTGAGGGGTTCGAACTGCATGCCGAATGGGCTGTCTCCCATTGCCGACGCCGATGATCTGTGCCGCCTGGCTGCTGCGGAGCTTAGCGCCGCCTACCGCGCTGGATCGCTGTCGCCCGTCGAGGTGACGCTGGCGGCGCTGGATCGCGCCGAAGCGATCAATCCGCTTTTCAACGCCTTCACCATGATCGACCGCAAGGGTGCGATCGAGGCCGCAGGTGCTTCCGAGAAACGATGGCGGGCAGGCGAGCCGCTGTCGGCAGCCGACGGCATACCGACGACGCTGAAGGACATCGTCTGGGTCGAGGGCTGGAGCGTGCGTTACGGCAGCAGGACGACGACTTCCGCCGCCTATGACAAGGATGCCCCTGCGCAGAGCCGGCGCCGTCTTCATCGGACAGACGACGACGCCCGAATTCGGCTGGAAGGCGATTACCGACAGCGGCCTCTGCGGCATCACGCGCAATCCCTGGAATGCGCAAAAGACCCCCGGCGGTTCCTCCGGCGGAGCGGCGGTGGCCGCCGCCACCGGCGCCGGCGTCTTCCATCTCGGTACCGATGGCGGCGGCTCGATCCGCATTCCGGCCTCGTTCACCGGCATCGCCGGATTGAAGCCGACCTTCGGCCGCGTGCCCGCCTATCCGTCCAGCGCGTTCGGAACCGTCGCCCATATCGGACCGATGGCGCGGACAGCACTCGATCTTTCCGTCATGGCCGGCGCCATGTCCGGCCGCGATATCAGCGACTGGCAGCAAGGCGTGGGAACGCTGGCGCCGCTTGGCCGGATCGAAGAAGTTTTGCGGGGCGCTCGGATCGGCTACTGGTCGAAGCCGCCTTCAGGAGCGCTGGATTCCGGGATCGCCGCCGTCGTCTCCCACGCCTTGACGTGTTTCGACGCCTTCGGCGCGACGGTCGAGCCGATTGATCTTCCCGGTGGCGATCTCCTCGACCTGTTCCAGCATCACTGGTTCACCGGCGCCGCGGCGCGGCTGGCGCTGGTTCCGCCGAGCGAACGGGCGGGCATCGATCCGGGCTTCCTGGAGGTCGCGCAGGCTGGGGCGGCGTTCGACGTCCATACGCTCGTCGCCGCACAGTTGGAGCGCGCCGAATTCGGCGCCGCCATGGACCGGCTGCTAGACGACTATGATTTCATCGTTTCGCCGGGGACGTCGATTCCAGCCTTCGACGTTGGCCTTGAAGTGCCTCTGGGCAGCGGCCTCTCGCGATGGATCGAATGGGCGGCGTTCAGCTACCCGATCAATCTCAGCCAGCAACCCGCCTGCGTCATCCCTTGCGGCATGACCGAGGCGGGCCTGCCCGTCGGCTTCCAGATCATCGGCGCGCGCGGCGACGATGCCCGCGTGCTTTCGGCGGCAGCCGACCTGGAAGCCGCTTTCGTGCCCATGACCCACGCGTTTCGCCAGAAAGATCTGGTGTGAAAGATTTCGCATGAAGAAAAGACTCTAACCAACGCCAAAAAGGGGAACTTTGCCATGATGAACAGACGTGCAATGCTGCAGGGCGTGGTCGGCGCGGGTGCGGCCGGTGCCGCGCTTCTTGCCGATATGAACACTGCGGCGATCGCCCAGGACACCAAGCCCATTCCGGTCGGCTCGGCCCTGCCGATGTCCGGCATCGCCGCCGCCGACGGCATCGAGTTCAAGAACGGTCTCGAACTTGCCGCCGAGGAGATCAATGCGGCGGGCGGCATTCTCGGCCGGCCTGTCGAGATCCACATCGAAGACACCAAGGAAATGGGCGCCGACCTCGTCAGCCAGTCGATGCAGCGCCTGATCGACCGCTTCGAGGCGCCGGTCATCATCAATGGCTACAATCTCGGCACCAACATGATCGAGATGGACGTCGCCGCCGACAACGACGTCATCATGATGCACTACAACACGCTGATTTCGCACAATGAGAAGTTCAAGACCGACCCTGCCCGCTATTACAGCTCCTTCCAGGGCGATCCGCCGGAGTTCTGGTACGGACCGGGCTGCCTGAACTTCCTCAAGACGCTTGCCGCGGACGGCAAATGGAAGGCGCCCAACAAGAAGATCGCCATCATCCCGTCTGCCAACGAATATTCGATCGTCATCGCCAACGCGATCCGCGACAAGGCCGCCGAATACGGCTTCGAGGTTAGTCTGTTCGAGACCGTTCCGTTCCCGACCAACCAATGGGGACCGACGCTGGCGAAACTCCGCCAGGACCCGCCGGCGGCGATCCTGGTCACGCACTTCCTGCCGCAGGACCTGGCGCAGTTCATGGTCCAGTTCCTCGCCGAGCCGATCAACAGCCTGATCTACATGCAGTACGGACCATCGCTGCCGGCTTTCCGCGAGATCGGCGGCGAGGCGGTCAACGGCGTCGTCTATTCGACGGTGATCGGCTGCCTGCCGGACGATTTCTCCAAGCCGTTCCGCGAGAGCTACCGGGCCAAATTCGGTCCGAACTCGGCCTACATCACGGGATCGCAGACCTATGACGGCCTGTGGATGTGGGCGCTTGCCGCGGCAATCGCCGGTGGTCCAGGCGAACCGATGGACAAGGCGCAGACCACCAAGGTGGCCAATGCGATGAAGCGCCTGGTCTATCGCGGGGTCAACGGCACCTACCGGGCCGATCCGGCCGGCCAATCGGCCTTCTGCTATCCTACGCAGGTGGCCGATCCGTCGCTTGGCATGCCGCACCAGTTCCTGCAGCATCAGGATTACAAAACCGATCCAAAGCTGATCGCGCCGGTGCTCTATGCCACGGACAGCTTCATCCTGCCGCCATGGATCAAGTGACCGGACGCGGAAATGAAACCAACGACACCGGCCGGGCCCTTTGCCCGACCGGCTCCATTGGGTGAGAAATATGACTGAGGCCGCCGGTCCGATGCTGGTTTGTGACAGTGTGGTCAAACGGTTCGGCTCGCTGGCCGCCGTCGACGGCGTGTCGATGGTGGTCAATGCGGGCGAGATCGTTGGCATTGGTGGGCCAAACGGCGCCGGCAAGACAACTTTCTTCGACGTGGTGACCGGGATCACGCCGGCCAGTGGCGGCCGGGTGCATTTCGGCGACACCGACATTTCGGCGCTTCCGGCCGACCGCATCTGCCAACTCGGCATCGCCCGCACCTTCCAGCTCAATGCCGCCTTCGACAGCTTGACCGTTCGCGAAAACATCGAGATCGCCGCCTATTTCGGCCGGCAGCGGCGAAGGCTGGCCGGCTTCCGCCTCGGCGAGGATGTCCGGCAGGCAACGATCGAAGCGCTGGACTTCGTCGGGCTTGCGGCCAAGGCCGACGAGACCGTGGCGCGGCTGCCGGTGCTCGACCGCAAGCTGCTGATGATTGCCGGCGCCATCGCCACCCGGCCGAAAATGCTCTTCCTCGACGAGCCGGTGGGCGGGCTCAACGTCGCCGAGATCGACCAGATCATGGCGATGGTGCTGAAACTGCGCGACCAGGGACTGACCATCGTCCTGATCGAGCACGTCATGCGCTTTCTCCTGGCGCTCTCCAGCCGCGTGATCATCATGCACCATGGCAAGGTGATATTCGAAGGCCGGCCGGACAAGGTCGCCGAGGACCAGACCGTTGTCGAAACCTATCTCGGCCAGGGCACGCAGAAACGGTTGAAGAAATTCTTCGATGAGCAAGCTGCCGCGACGAATCCGGCGGTGGGGGGAACGCCATGACGGGCGCAGCCGCAAAACCACCTGTCCTGCAACTCGACGGCATCGTCTGCGGCTATGACGGACTCGACGTGCTCAAGGGCATTTCGCTGACCGTTCATGCCGGTGAATTCGTCACCGTCGTCGGCCCGAACGGCCATGGCAAGTCGACATTGCTCAAGACCATTTCCGGCCTGGTGCCGCTGCGCGGCGGTCAGATCAGCATCGACGGCCGGCGCCTGTCCGGCAAGCCGCATGAGACGGCGATGCTGGGCGTCGCCCACGTGCCGCAGGGCGATATGCTGTTCGCGCAGATGAGCGTGCTCGAAAACCTTTTGATGGGCGGCTATCTCGCGCCGGACAAGGCCGAGATCGCGCGTCGGCTGGACGAGGTCTACGCGCTTCTGCCGAAGCTTGCCGACCGTCGCAACCAGATCGCCTCGAGCCTGTCGGGCGGCGAACGGCGCATGGTCGGCATAGGCCGCGGCCTGATGATGGGCGGGCGCATCCTTTTGATCGACGAGCCGTCGCTTGGCCTCGCGCCACTGATCATCGATCAGGTCTACGACGTCATTTCGCAACTGAGCAAGGCTGGGCGCACGATCCTGCTGGTGGAGGAGAACCCGGCCCGGGTCGAGGACCTCGCCGACCGCCTGCATCTGCTCGACGACGGCGCCATCGTCTGGTCAGGCAAGCCCGCCGAACTGATGGCGCGCGACGAACTCCTCGCAACCTATCTCGGAGGCTGACGCCATGACCGACGTTCTCATGGCCATTCTCGTCGCCGGCTTCACCTCGGGCGCGCTCTATGCGCTGGCGACGGTCGGGCTGTCGCTGGTCTGGGGTTCGATGGGCATGCTCAACATGGCCCATGCGGCGATGCTGACGCTTGGCGGCTACGTCGCCTTCACGGTGATCACCTCGCTCGGCCTGCCGGTCGCGATCGGTTTCGCCGGTGCCATCGTCGCGGGTGCTTTGGCCGGCGCCATCCTCTATTTCGCGATCGTTCGCAATCTCCTGCAGAACGACAAATCGACATTCGAAGCCAACGTCATGATCGCCACGGTCGGCATCGGCATCGCCCTCGAGAATGCCATCCTCCTGACCTATGGCGGGCAGCCGCTGAAGCAGCCGGTCTCGATCGCCGGTGCCTTACGCCTGGGGCCGCTGACGCTGCCCTGGCAGAACCTTCTGATCATCGCGGTGGTGGTCGTGATGATGGTGGTCGTCTCGGCGGCGCTCGGCCGCACGCGGATGGGCCGTGCGATCCGGGCGACGGCGCAGAACCGCGACGCGGCGCAACTCATGGGCGTCGCCGTCAACCGCGTCTACCTGCAGGTGCTGATGCTGTCGGGCGCGCTCGCCGGCATCTGCGGCGTCATGGTCTCGTCGATGACGCAATTGTCGCCGCCACTCGGCAACGACCCGATGCTGAAGGCCTTCATCATGTGCGTGGTCGCCGGTCTCGGCAATCTGCCGGGCGCCATCGCAGCAGCACTTGGGCTGGCGTTGCTCGAATCCTTCGTCCAGTACGCCTTGGGCGCCAGGTGGGGCTTTCCATCGCTGCTGTTCGTCGTCATTGGCGTGCTGATCTGGCGGCCGTCCGGCCTTTTCGGCCACGCCGAAATCCGGCGCATGTGAGGGCATCATGACAGAGACACGTCCCATGTCCCGTTCCTCCATGTCCCGCTCGGCCAGGACTGATCTTGCCATCAGCTTGATGCTGATCGCGGCTGCGATCGCGCTGCCGTTCCTGGTCGACAGCCGCTACATCCTTGGCCAGATCGTGCTGGCGCTGTTCTATGCGACGATCGCCTCGCAGTGGAACCTCCTGTTCGGCTTCTCGGGCATCTTCTCGCTGGCGCAAATGGCGATCTTTGCCTTCGGCGGCTATGCGACGGCGATGCTCTGCTTCTATTTCGGCTGGAACGTCTGGGCAGCACTTGTGCCTGGCGCGCTGGGCGCCGTGCTGTTCTCGCTGGTCGTCGGCCTCGCCTGCCTTCGCCTGACCGGCGTCTATGTGGCGCTGCTGACGCTGGCGATCGCCCAGACGATGTATCTGCTGATCGTCACCGATACCGAATGTTTCGTCATGGTCGGCTCCGTCTGCCGCCAGTTCACCGGCGGCGCCGTCGGCTTTGCCCGCTTCGGCGACCTCGGCACCAGGGCCTTGCTCCGGGCGCAGTGGCTGGTCGGCAATTACGCCATCATCGCGGTGCTGTTCGCGCTCACCATGGTCTTCACCTACGCGATCGTCAAAAGCCCGATCGGCCTTGCCTTCCGGGCGCTGAAGGACAATCCGGGCTATGCGGTGGCCCGCGGCGTCAACCGCTTCCAGGCGCAGCTTCTGGTGTTCGGCATCTCCGCCTTCTTCACCGGGCTGGCCGGCGGTTTCTATGCCGCGCATTTCCAGGCGATCGGCCCCGGTGTGCTGTCGATGTCGCAACTTATGTTCATCATCGCCATCGTCGTGGTCGGCGGCGTCGGCACGTTCTGGGGACCGCTGGTCGGGACGGTGGTGCTGGTGCTGGCTGACGAATTGATGCGAGAGAGCGGCGAGTTCCGCACGCTCGGGCTCGGCCTGATCATCGCCCTGTCGGTGGTGCTGATGCCCAAGGGGCTGGTCGGCCGTTTTGGCGATGTCATCGACTGGCTCGGGCGCCGTCGCGCCAGCCCCGACAGCAAGCCAGCAGCAAGCAGCATTGTGCAAAGCCCGACCCCGGCCGGAAAGTGAGAGACTGACGATGTTCGATACGATCATAGTGGGCGCCGGCTCGGCCGGCTGCGTGCTGGCAAACCGGCTCAGCGCCGATCCTGCCCGCAAGGTGCTGCTGCTGGAGGCCGGGCGCGAGGCGCCGCTCGCCTCGGACGTGCCGTCGGACTGGCCGACCATGTTCAACACGGAAGTCGATTGGGGCTACTACAC
>NZ_RZTF01000167.1:0-12969 GCF_004023175.1 Mesorhizobium sp. M7A.F.Ca.MR.362.00.0.0 | reverse complement strand
CGGGAAGGGCAAGACCGGTGAGCGAGGAAACCAGGGCGGCCGCCACTGCCAGATCGGCCGCGGGCTCCGAAATCCGGTAGCCTCCGGCGACGTTGAGATAGACATCGTGGCTGCCGAAGCGCACCCCGCAATGGGCTTCGAGAACTGCCAGGATCATAGACAGCCGGGCGCCGTCCCAGCCGACGACGGCGCGGCGCGGCGTGCCGAGCGAGGAGGGTGCGACCAGTGCCTGGATCTCGACCAGCACCGGCCTTGTCCCCTCCATGCCGGCGAAAACCGCGGCGCCGGGCGATTTTGCATGGCGCTCGCCAAGGAAAAGCTCGGACGGATTGGCAACCTCGCGCAGGCCCTTGTCCGACATTTCGAAGACGCCGATCTCGTCGGTCGGTCCAAAACGGTTCTTCACCGTACGCAGGATGCGATAGTGATGGCCGCCTTCGCCCTCGAAGTAGAGCACGGCGTCGACCATATGCTCGACGACACGCGGCCCCGCGATCTGGCCTTCCTTCGTGACATGGCCGACCAGCACGATCGCAGCACCCGTGGATTTCGCATAGCGGATCATCGCTTGGGCGGCGGCGCGCACCTGTGTGACGGTGCCCGGTGCCGAATCGGCAAGGTCGGTCCATAGCGTCTGGATCGAATCCAGGATGACGAGATCAGGCCGCTTGCCGTCGGCGATCGTCGCCAGGATGTCCTCGACATTGGTCTCGGCGGCAAGTTCCACCGAAGAAGAGGCGACGCCAAGCCGCTGCGCCCGCAGCCTGATCTGCGCGACCGCCTCTTCGCCCGAGACATAGACGATGCGGTGGCCCTTTGACGCCAGTGCCGCGGCCGCCTGGGTGAGCAGCGTCGATTTGCCGATACCAGGATCGCCGCCGACCAGCAGCGCCGAGCCGCGCACGAACCCGCCGCCGGTGGCGCGGTCGAGTTCGCCGATGCCCGAAATGATGCGCGGCGCATCCTCGATGTCGCCGGACAGCGTGGTCAGCACCACCGCGCGGCCCTTGCGGGCATTGCGCGTGTTGGCCGGTCCTGAGCCGATGCCGCCGGACGTGCCTTCCTCGACCAGCGTGTTCCACTCCCCGCAGGCATCGCATTTGCCGGCCCAGCGCTGATGCACCGATCCGCAGCTCTGGCAGATGAATTGGACCCGGGATTTGGCCATCAGAGAGATGCCACGCGGTGACAGGCTGGCGGGGCAGCGCCCCCCTCTGGCCTGCCGGCCATCTCCCCCTCGAGGGGGGAGATTTGCAGCTTCAGCCCTTGCGCCTTCTTTTCAACGCCAAAAATTGGCGAAAGGATCGATGACATCCAATCTCCCCCCTGGAGGGGGAGATGTCCGGCAGGACAGAGGGGGGCGCCAAGGAACGAGACCTGTCTCAATAGGTCACTCGAACCTTTCCGGCAGATGATGCTCCTCGGCGAGGTCGGAGAAGCGGGTGAACTCGCCCTGGAAGGCAAGGCTGACGGTGCCGGTCGGTCCGTGGCGCTGCTTGGCGATGATCACTTCGGCCTTGCCCTGGACTTCGACCATCTTTGTCTCCCAGGCGAGATGCTCGGGCGTGCCTTTCTCCGGCTCCTTGTTCTTGATGTAATATTCCTCGCGGTACACGAACAGCACCACGTCGGCGTCCTGCTCGATCGAACCCGATTCGCGCAGGTCGGACAGCTGAGGATGTTTGTCGTCGCGGCTTTCGACCTGACGCGAGAGCTGTGAGAGGGCGATGATCGGCACGCCCAGCTCCTTGCCGAGCGCCTTCAGCCCGGTAGTGATCTCGGTGATTTCCTGGACGCGGTTCTGCGATGCCTTGGCGGACGAACCCTGCATCAGCTGGATATAGTCGATAACCATCAGATCCAGCCCGCGCTGGCGCTTGAGGCGGCGCGCGCGAGCCGCGAGCTGGGCAATGGAAATACCACCCGTCTGGTCGATATAGAGCGGGCGTTTGTGGTTCTCCTGCGTGTACGCGACGAGCTTGCCGAAATCGGCCTCGGTCAGGTCGCCACGCCTGATTTTCGACGATGGGATCTCGGTCTGCTCGGAGATGATGCGGGTGGCCAGCTGCTCCGACGACATTTCGAGCGAGAAGAAGCCGACGACGCCGCCATTGGCCGCCTTAACCGAGCCGTCGGCCTGTTGGGCGGGCTCATAGGCGGCCGCGATGTTGTAGGCGATGTTGGTTGCCAGCGACGTCTTGCCCATGCCTGGGCGGCCGGCGATGATGATCAAATCCGACGGCTGCAGCCCGCCCATACGATGATCAAGATCGCGCAGGCCGGTGGCAATGCCGGACAGGTGGCCATCGCGCATATAGGCCGCGCTGGCCATGTCCACGGCATTCTTCAACGCATCGGAAAAGCTTTCGAAACCGCCATCGTAGCGGCCGTTTTCGGCCAGCTCGAACAGCCGCCGCTCGGCATCCTCGATCTGTTCGCCGGGCGCCATGTCGACCGGCGCGTCATAGGCGATGTTGACCATGTCCTCGCCGACCGTGATCAACGCGCGGCGCGTCGCAAGGTCATAGATGGCGCGGCCATAGTCCGTGGCGTTGACGACGGTCACAGCCTCGACCGCCAGCCGCACGACATATTGCGCCATCGTCATGTCGCCGACCTTCTCGTCGGCGGGCAGGAAGGTTTTCAGCGTGATCGGCGTCGCGACCTTGCCCATGCGGATGAACTCGGACGCCACCTCGAAGATCTTGCGGTGCAGCGGCTCGTAGAAATGGCTGGCCTTGAGGAAGTCCGAGACGCGATAGAAGGCGTCGTTGTTGACGAGGATGGCGCCGAGCAGCGCTTGCTCGGCCTCGATGTTGTTGGGCGCTTCACGATAAAGCGGTGTTTCCGCCACGCCGAATTTTCGCGCTGCTTCTGCCATGATATCCCCGATTTCGATCCCGGCCTTTCGATATCAGAACGTGACAAGTCCATGCTGACTTATCTGCACCAGTGCCTGTCCAATCAGCTTTGATACCCGCGATTCACAGCCGAGTTTTTTCGGTGGAAAGAATCACAATTGACTCGAATCGAAAGAACGATTGTAGCGCATCTATAGGGAGAACAAAACGAGAAAACAAGAATGGTGCCCTGTGCAGCCATCCCGCTCAAAGCTGACCGAGTCGCCCCTCGATGAACCGGCGTTCCGCCGGTTGCCGGGTCAACTCGATCGCCCGCCGGTAGGAGGTCCTTGCCGCTTCGGTCAAGCCAAGCCTGCGCTGCATGTCTGCTCGCGCCGCGTGCGCCAGATGGTAGCCGTCCAGCCCGCCTTGTGCCATGACCGCCTCGATTTCCGCCAGTCCGGCCTGCGGGCCGTCGCGCATGCCTATGGCCGCGGCGCGGTTGAGTGCCACGACCGGGGAGGGGTCGACGCGGCCGAGCACATCGTAAAGCGCGACGATCTGTACCCAGTCGGTCTCCGCCGTGCCTGCCGCCTCGGCGTGGACGGAAGCAATGGCCGCCTGCAGGATATACGGTCCGATGCGGCGCGAGGCGATCGCCCGACCGATCAGGCCGTCGGCCTCGGCGATCAGCGAACTGTCCCACAGCGTGCGGTCCTGATCCTCCAGCAGGACAAGGTCGCCGCTGGCATTGACCCGCGTCGCGCGCCGCGCCTCGTGCAGCAGCATCAGGGCAAGCAGCCCTTGCGCCTCCGGCTGGTCGAGCAGTTCGACCATCAGCCGGCCGAGCCGGATCGCCTCGGCGCACAGATCGGCCCGCGTCAGGTTCGGCCCCTCGGTTGCCGCGTAACCCTCGTTGAAGATCAGGTAGATCACCTGCAGCGCACTCTCGAGACGCGCCGGCAGGTCGTCGCGGTCGGGCACCTCGTAAGGGATCGCCTCGTCCCGGATCTTCGCCTTGGCCCGCACGATGCGTTGCGCAATGGTCGGTGCAGGCGTCAGATAGGCGCGGGCGATCTCTTCGGTGGTCAAACCACCCACTTCGCGCAGGGTCAGGGCGATGCGTGCATCCGGCGCCAGCGCCGGATGGCAGCAGACGAAGATGAGCCGCAATTCATCGTCCTGGATGTCTTCCGGCATGGCCGGCTCCCGTGTCGGCTCGGCCAGCGCCGTGAGTTCGGGCAGAGCCCCGGCCAGCCGTGCTTCCCGGCGCCAGCGGTCGATGGTCCTGAAGCGGCCGGCCGAGACCAGCCAGGAATAGGGGTTGGCCGGCACACCCTGGCGCGGCCATTGCTCGGCGGCAGCAGTGAAGGCCTCATGCAAGGCCTCCTCCGCCACGTCGAAACCGCCGAGCAGGCGGATCAAGGTCGCCAGCACGCGCCGCGCCTCGGTGCGGTAGGCCGCCTCCAGGGCATCGCGGGGGCTGGTGGTGCTCACAGGACCGGCGGCGGCTGGCTGAAGTCGACGACCGGGCGAACTTCGACAAAGCCGATCGTTGCCAGTGGATGGCCGCTCGCCACTCGCACCGCCTCGTTGAGATCGCGGGCCTCGATGACGATGATGCCGCCCAGGATCTCCTTGGTCTCCATGAACGGGCCGTCGACGGTCGACATCTTGCCGTCGCGGACCTGCACGGTCATTGCCTCCTCGGGCAGCACCAGGGCCTCGGCGGTTACGAAGTGGCCGCTGGCTTTGAGCACCTCGTCATATCCGGAGCACTCGGCCAGCACGGCATTGGCCTCCGGGCTGCCGCCGAACAATGTTTTGGGATGGTAATAGATGAGACAGGCGTAACGCATGGTGGGTTTCCTTTTCCAGGATTGTCGAAAACTAGGGTTCTTGGGATCAGGCGTCGAGGATCGGCGCAAAGCCGCCATGGACCCGGCGCTGGTTGTCGTAGGGCATGGTGTCGGCATACATGCGCGGATCGGCAATCACCTTTTTCCAGGCGTCATCGCGCACCTGCTTCGACGGCCATTCGACCCAGGCATAGACGACGACCTCGTCGCCCGTCGCTTTCACGGCGCCACGGTAGTCGGTGACCTCGCCGTCGGGAACATCGTCGCCCCACGCTTCGACAACGCGGGTTGCGCCGTGTTCCTTGATCACCGCGGCCTGCTTCGTCGCTACGGCAAGGTAGGCCTGCTTGTTGGCGGCCGGCACCGGCACCAGCGAGCCATCGATATAGCCCGTCTTGCCGGTCGTGTTCAGGTCGATGAAGGGCGTGAAGCCACCGATGATCATGCGCTTGCCGTCAAAGGGCATGGAAGCGCCGATCTCCGCCATGCGCGGGTCGCTCATCATCGTCTGATAGGCCGCGTCCGCCGCCGCCTTGTCCGCGTATTCGTGCCATGAAAAGGTGATGACTTCATCCTGCTTTGCCTTCACGGCTCCCTTCAAGTCGGTGATCTTGCCGCCGGGCACGTCGTCGCCCCATCCTTCGACCATGCGGGTGGTGCCGAACTCCTTCAGCACCGATGCCACCTCGGCGACATGCCTGCGGTAAGCTTCCTTGTTGGCGGCGGGCACCGCGGCGACAAATCCTGCGATATAGCTCATTGCGTTTCTCCTATTGGCTGATGCCGTTTGACACTCTTGGCGTCTCGAAAGGTCCGAGAACGCCAATGGTCGAACGGCACGGCCTGGATTCGACATCGCTTCGAAATTTTTCTTCGAGGCGGTCGCAAACGCTGCTGCTGTCTATTCGGAAGCCAGCCTGTCGCCCCAGTCCAGCCGCCGGGCCAGCTTGAAGTCGGCGCCGTCGCGCTTGGTGAACAAGCGCTCGGCGGCGGTGCCGTCGTCCCGGCAAAGTTTGAGCAGAACCTTGCCGGAACCGGATTTCGGCGGCGCAAGAACCCGCGCCTGGTGCGATGTGAGTCCGTCGCGAGAAGCCGCGACATAGATGAATTTCTCATCTTCCCACGGCACGTCGGCGTCCTTGGCCAGCCGGTGCAGGCGCGAGCGGGCGACGCGGCGGGAAAAGTGGCACCAGTCGGGCGCGGTGAGCGGGCAGGGCGCCTGATGCGGGCAAGGCGCAAGCACATGCGCGCCCGCCTCGATCAACTGCCGGCGCACGGCAAGGATGCGCTGCCAGCCGGCGGGGGTGCCCGGCTCGACCACAAGCAGCGTGTCGGCGGTGAGTTGCCAGAGGCGGTCGATGAGCTTCGGCAGTGATGCGGGAGCGATTTCGTCGAGCACATAGGCGCACGTGACCAGATCGGCCGGCTCGATGTCGGCAAGGTCGATGGTGGCATCACCGGCCAGCCATCTGGTCTGGGCGACAATTGTGTCGCCGGCAAGCGTCTCGCCGACCTTGCGCACCGCGGCACTGGCTTCGAACAACACTGCCTGTTCGAGATCGGGCCACAGGTCGGTCGTGGCCCAAAGCACCGTGCCAGGGCCGGCGCCGACATCGAGCAGGCTCCTGGGTTGAAAGCCGGGCTTTGCGTCGCTCAGCGCGTCGAGGCTGGCGCGGATCGCGGCATAGGTCGCCGGCAGCCGCGTCGCCAAATAGGCTTTCACGGCCAGATCCTCGGCCATGTGCAAACGGCCGTCGCGCAACTCGGCACGGTAACGGTCGGACAGCGTTTTTGCCGCTTGCTTGATTACCGCCAGCGGAACGTTTTCGAGCAGGCGCTCGACACCTTGGCGAAGGGAGGCCGGCAACTCCATCTCACGCGCCCCGCGGGACGAGAAGGATCCCAGCGGTCGGGGCGAACGCCCTCCACCAGCCACAGCCAGCCAAGCGACGCCGCGATGTAGATGCCGCCATAGGCGGCGTAGGCGCGGCCGGCGGCTGACATGTCCACCAACGCCAGCAGGAAGCCGAACAGGGCAAGCGAGGCGAGGCCGGGAAGAAGCCAAAGCGGCGACTTATCCAGCCGCCACCAGGCCCAGAACGAAAAGCAGCCGGCGATCTCGGCCAGAGCGGCGGCGGCATAGAGGACGTAGGTCATGAAAAAAGTCCCGCGACAGTCACGGGACCTTTTTCAGTGCAGGCGCCGGCAATGGCAAGCGGCAATGCTATTCCTGGTCGGCAACCTTGCGGCGGCGAGCCGGCTTGGCGGCCGGGCTCTTTTTGACGGGAGCCGTTTCACGATGCCCCATGTCGCGCATCTCAAGCGCTTTTTCGCATTTGGCCATGTAGTCGCGTGTCATCGGCAGCGTGTCGTTCTTCTTGGCGATCTGGATCTGGAAGATCACCAGATCCTGCCAGCGGAAGGCAGCTTCCGAGGCCGCCAGATAGAATTCCCACATGCGGCAGAAACGCTCGTCATAGATCGCCTTGGCCTTGTCGCGATTGGCGGCGAAGCGCACGCCCCAGTGCTTCAGCGTATCGGCATAGTGGAGCCGCAGGATCTCGACGTCGGTGACGACCAGGCCCGACTTTTCGATCGCCGGCATGACTTCCGAGAGCGAAGGGATATAGCCGCCCGGGAAGATGTATTTGCGGATGAAGGCGCTGGTCGCCCACGGCACGCCGGAACGACCGATCGTGTGCAACAGCATCACGCCATCGGGCTTGAGCAGCGTCGCGCTCTTGTCGAAGAACGTACGGTAGTGGTTGACGCCGACATGCTCGAACATGCCGACCGAGACGATGCGGTCGAAACGCTCGTTGAGTTCGCGGTAGTCCTTCAGCTCGAAATGCACACGGCTTTCCAGCCCTTGCGCGTGCGCCCGGTCGGTGGCTACGCCATGCTGCTCGGTCGACAGCGTCACGCCCTGCACGTCGACGTCGAACGCCTTGGCGAGGTAGAGGCCAAACCCGCCCCAGCCGGAGCCGATGTCGAGCACCGTCTGGCCGGCCTTCAGCCGGAGCTTGGCGGCGATGTGGCGTTTCTTGGCGGCCTGCGCTTCGTCGAGCGTCATGTCCGGCTGCTCGAAATAGGCGCAGGAATATTGCATGTCCTCGTCGAGGAAGAGCCGGTAGAGGTCGCCCGACAAATCGTAGTGTCGCTGCACGTTGCGCCGCGAGCGCGAGGCGGTGTTGATCTGCTGCAGCCGGCGGAAGGCGTGGCGCAAGCCTTCGATGGCCTTCGACCAGGTGGCGTCGATGCCGCCGCTGCCCATGTTCTGGAAGGCGATGCGCATCACACCCAGCACGCCGCCTTCGAGAATGTCGAGTTCGCCGTCCATGTAGGCTTCAGGCACCGCCAACATCGGATCGAAGGTGATGGCGCGCTCGGCATGCGCGGTCTTGATGTGCATGTGCACCGGTTCGCCGCTGCCGTCGCCGAAAACCACAGCCGAGCCCTTGGGACCGGTCACCTTGAGATTGCCGGTACGCACCAGGCGGTCGAGAACGCGCTTCAACAGGATATTCATGACCAAATGTCCCCTCTCGGCCAGACAGGCTGCCTTGGCGCGTGACCGCGAAAATCGGGATCGATTGCGCCGGGGGTCTTGCGCCGAACCAAAGTTGCACAGCGTGATTTGCGCGGCCAAAGGACGCGCGACGCCATAGTCTGCAACAATATATAGGGGTTCGAAAAGTTCCATTTGGCACAAAAATGCCCGGGCGAGAGGCCCGGGCATTGGTCCAGCATGGCTGGATGACGGCAAAGTGATCGAAGCACGCTTCAATCGAGATCGGAGCGCAGCTTCAACTTCTTTGCGATGGATGATCAGGCGTTGTCTTCGCCGCCTTCAAACTCGGTGTTCGGATCGAAGAAGTTCTCCGGCCGGGCGTTGTCGTTGATGTCGTCGCCATAGATGGCTTCGGCGGTGGTCAGAGTCTCGCCCTTGGCCTGGCGCTCGGCTTCGTCGGCCGTGCGGGCGATGTTGAGCGTGACGGTGACCTCGACTTCCGGATGCAGCGCGATCGCCACATTGGTGACACCGATGGTCTTGATCGGCTGGTTGAGCAGGATCTGGTTGCGATTGATCGAGAAACCTTCCGCCGTCAGCAGATCGGCGATGTCGCGGGTCGAAACGGAACCGTAAAGCTGTCCGGTTTCGCCGGCGGAGCGAACGGCGATGAAGCTCTTGCCGTCGAGCTTTTCAGCGACCTGGGCCGCTTCCGACTTGCGCTCGAGGTTACGGGCTTCGAGTTGGGCGCGCTGGCCTTCGAACTTCTTCTTGTTGGCTTCGTTGGCGCGCAGCGCCTTGCCCTGCGGCAGCAGGAAGTTACGGGCGAAGCCGTCCTTGACCTTGACGGTATCGCCCATCTGGCCGAGACGGGAAACGCGTTCGAGAAGAATGACGTCCATGGTTTTGTTCCTTCGGTTGGGCGCCAATCGATCGATGAGATCGACGCCGAATGTCTTGGGAACAGGTCAGGAAGCTTGAGCGCCTTTGGCGCTGGTGTCGCTGTCCTGCCTGTTGCGGCAGTTAGAGGTTTTGACCTCAACCCGGGATTTGATGTTCGGCCCTGCGGCGCCCGTCGCCGTGGGCGAAGAGCGGGCGGCGAACCGCCCGCATTTGAGATATTAGCGAACCACGTAGGGCAGCAGGCCGAGGAAGCGGGCGCGCTTGATCGCCTTGGCGAGTTCGCGCTGCTTCTTCTGGCTGACGGCGGTGATGCGCGACGGCACGATCTTGCCGCGCTCAGAAATGTAGCGCTGCAGCAGACGCACGTCCTTGTAGTCGATCTTGGGCGCATTGGCGCCGGAGAACGGGCAGGTCTTGCGGCGGCGATGGAACGGGCGCCGGGTCGGGATCTGATTGATGTCGACCATTATTCTGCACCCCCTTCAAAGCCTTCGCGCGGACGGCGCGGACCACGATCGGCACCGGCGTCGCCGAACGAGCGCGGCGGACGATCACCACGGTCGCCGCGATCACGATCGCCGAACGAGCGCGGACCACGATCGCCACGGTCACGGTCGCCGAAGCCGCCGCGTTCCGAGCGCTCTTCGCGCTTCTGCATCATGGCCGACGGGCCTTCCTCATGCGCCTCGACCTTGATGGTCAGGAAACGCAGCACGTCCTCGGACAGGCCCATCTGGCGCTCCATCTCGTTGAGCGCGGCAGCCGGGCAATTCAGGTCCATCAGCGTGTAGTAAGCCTTCCGGTTCTTGTTGACCCGGTAGGTGAGGGACTTCAGTCCCCAGTTCTCGACCCGGCCGACGGACCCGCCATTAGCGGAGATGACACCCTTGTACTGTTCGACAAGCGCATCGACCTGCTGCTGCGAGAGGTCCTGCCGGGCAAGAAACACATGTTCGTAAAGAGCCATTATGTCCTATGCCTTTCTTCGTTTCTCTCCCGGTTCCCGGCGGCAAAAGCCTCTGCAACTTCTCTGACCCGCAAACCCTCGAAGGGGCAGGGGGAAGAAAGGAGCATGACGAGACGGTCGAGAGCGGAGACACGGGAGGCGGAAGCACTTCCGGCTTCACACGAAGGTTCTGAAAAACCTCCGGCCCTCCGTTCAGCCCCCAGCAAGGACCGGCAGATTGCGGGCGTCTATACAGCAATCCGGCCGCAAAGCAAGGGCAAGCGGCATTCCCGTGTGTCATAGCCGATGATCGGGGAGCAGCAACGGTCGGAGTTGTGGTTTCCGGCAACCACGTCTTAACCACACCAGCAGGTTGTGTGGAGTTGAAGCCTGGCCATCAACGGTCGATTCATCATGGAAGGCGCAAAAGCCCGGACAACCGCGCAAAAGCGGCAAGCATTTCCGGGGGTAAGGATGCTTTTCAACAAATTCTGGCGCTCGAAGAGCGGCAATTTCACGCTTGTGCTGGGACTGGGTTTGCCGGTCATCCTGACGGCAGTCGCTTTCGCAACCGATGTCTCGACCCTTATGCGAGCCAAGAGCAATCTGCAGAACGCTCTTGATTCGGCAAATCTTGCTTCTTCGCACCTTGGCGATCTCGACATCACCCGCAATGACGCTTTCAACCGCTATTTCCAGGCCAACATCGTCGGTCATGGCGAACTCGGCAATGCGCAGGCGACGCTGACTGTCGACAAGGGCGTCAACTTCGTCAAGACAAAGGCGATTGCCTCGGCGGACGTCAATCTCAACTTCGCCTTCCTGTTCGGCGACAGCAAGCACATCGTGGTCGATGCCTCGGCGGTCGAATCGAACAACCAGCTCGAAGTCGTGCTGGTACTGGACAACACCGGCTCGATGGCCGGCGCGCGCATGACGGCGCTGAGGACGGCGACAAAATCGTTGCTCGACACGCTCGAAGCGGCGAAATCGCCGACGCGCAAGATCCGCGCCTCGCTGGTTCCTTTCGTAACCGCCGTCAACGTCAATGGCGACGGCTTCGACCCGTCCTGGATCGACATGGACGGCAAGTCCTCAACCAACGGCGTCAATTTTCCCGTCATCGACGGCAAGCGGCCGAACCACATGGCGCTTTTCAAACAGCTCAAGAAGACCGGATGGACCGATGCCGGATGGAATGGCACCGGATGGAAGGGTTGTGTCGAGGCGCGGCCAGGCGCTTACAATATCTCCGACACGCCACCCGACACGGCCAAGCCCGACACGCTGTTCGTGCCGTACTTTGCACCGGACGATCCCGGAGACGCCCAAAAGCCGTCTGGCTCCTATGGCAATTCGGATAAATACTACAACAACTCCTATCTCAACGATGTCAGCGACAAAACCAGGCTTGCCCAGTCGGGCATCAACATCCTGGGCATCGATCTCAGCAACCTGCTCGGCAATCTCATCGAACTTCTGTCGCCCGATGACAGGGCTGCCAGGGAAAAGATTGCCAAATATGTTGCGCCCGCCAAGGAACTCATCACCGAGATCGGCTCTCCCATCACTATCGGTCCGAACCGTGCGTGTCCGACCCCGGTGGTCCCCCTGACCGACGATTTCGACAAGCTGCGCAAGGCTGCCAGTCAGATGACCGAGTGGAACGGTTCGGGCACCAACGTCTCCGAGGGCCTGTCATGGGGTATGCGGGTGCTGTCGCCCGCCGCGCCCTACACCGATGGGGCGCCGTGGAAGACGCCCGGTATCAGCAAGATCGTGCTGTTGCTCACCGACGGCGAGAACGTCGTCTATGGCGCCAGCCAACAGCCGACGAAATCTGACTACACATCATATGGCTATCTGGCCGGCGGCCGTTTCGGATCAGATAACCAGACGACCGCTGCACGCAATGTCGACGGCTGGACCAAAAGCGTCTGCACGCAATTGAAGAACGAGGGCGTGCAAATCTACACCATGGTGCTGCAATCCGACACCGCAGCCAACCGCGCGCTTTACAGCGCCTGCGCTTCTGATCCGAGCGGCTATTATGCAGTCAACGATCCGACCAAATTGCCGGACGTTTTCCAGCAGATCGCCAACAAGTTCTCGAAGCTGCAATTGACGAACTGAACGCGCGATCCGACACAGACGAGCCTGAGGGATCGTTGGGCTCAACTCGTATGGGCGACAACCTTGTCCTTGTCGACCGTTTCGGGGAAGAAGTCAGGCGCTGCCTGACGCTTGCCGAACATCATATCGTACTGCAGCAGGCGGAAATCGCGGATCGCCGGGTCGATCTCCTTCTGCCGCGCCCAATCGGGGGTGGCTTCGCCAGCCGGCGTCAGCAGAAGATTGCGGTCGACGACACGGTAGCGTTCGCTCATCTCGCCCAGGAAGCCGGTGTAGTAGGGATGGCTGATTCCGGCCGTTTTCAGGATATGATAGGGCAGGAAGGCTGGGCTGACGGCACCCATCTGCTCAGCCGGCCCGGTGCGGTTTGACCAGATGACCAGCGGCGTCTCGTGATGCTCGAGAGCAGCCTCGGGCGACGCTTCCTTGCGCGGCGCGACATTGTCCTTGAGGAAGCCGGTTTCGACATAGACCGGCCCCAGCGGCGGCAGATGGTCGCCGAAGAAGGCGATTACGGTGGGGCGGGAGCGTTTCTTGGCCCATTCGACGAGGCGTTCGAGGCCGCGATCGGCATCGGCTGAGCCCTCGGCGTAGCTGAGTAGCGATTCGCGCGCCCACTGGCTGATCGGCGCCTGCACCCTATGCGTGGGATTGTAATAGCGGTTCGGCTCGTAGGGACCGTGGTTTTGCAGGCTGACCGCAAAGAAGAACACCGGCTCGTCGCTGGCGTCGGCCTCGCTGATGATCTCGTCGGTCATCGCCGCATCCGATGCCAGT
>NZ_RZTF01000166.1:9841-13036 GCF_004023175.1 Mesorhizobium sp. M7A.F.Ca.MR.362.00.0.0 | reverse complement strand
GAGGGGGAGATGGCCGGCAGGCCAGAGGGGGGCGCCTTGGCTCGGCGCCGGCCATTGGAAAGGCTCCAATGCGTCGTAGTCTTCTTCGTCAACCCCGGCATAATGGCCAATATCGAAATCCCGCGCACCGTCATTCTCGAACCCCGACAGCGCGGCATGCTCGGCGAACACCTCTGCCGGCGTCGCATAGGAAAACGCCTCGCCGAACCCCATCCGCTTGCCCACCTCGGCGACGATCCGCCAGTCGGGCAGCACCTCGCCGGGCAGCTCCAAAAACGCGCGCTGGCGCGACACCCGGCGCTCTGAATTGGTGACGGTGCCGTCCTTCTCGCCCCAGGCGGCGGCGGGCAGCCGGACATGGGCATGGCGGACGGTGTCGGTCCGGGCCAGCACGTCCGACACCACCACGAAAGGGCACGCCTTGATCGCCGCTTCGACGGCATCGGCGTCCGGCATCGAATCGACCGGGTTGGTGGCCATGATCCACAGCGCCTTGATGCGCCCGTCGGCCAGCGCCTGGAACATCTCGACTGCCTTCAGGCCGGGCTTTCCGGCCACAGTCGGCGCGTTCCAGAAGCGCTGAACACGGTCGCGATGGTCGGGGTTTTCGATCTCCATATGGGCGGCGAGCATATTGGCCATGCCGCCGACCTCGCGGCCGCCCATGGCGTTGGGCTGGCCCGTCACCGAAAACGGCCCTGCTCCGGGTTTGCCGATGCGGCCGGTGGCGAGATGGCAGTTGATGATGGCGTTGACCTTGTCGGTGCCGGATGACGACTGGTTCACACCCTGGCTGTAAACCGTCACCGTTTTCGCCGTCGCTGCAAACAGGCTGTAGAAACGGCCAAGCTCGTCCTCGCTCAGGCCGGTGGCGGCGGCGACGCCGGCCAGGTCGAGCGCGGAGGCCGCGAAAAGCGCTTGCCCGAAGCCGGTCGTGTGCGTCGTGATGTAGGCGCGGTCGAGCGCATTGTGCTGGCCGAGATAAGCGAGCAGGCCCGTGAACAAAGCGACGTCGCCATCGGGCGCGATCGCCAGATGCATATCGGCGATGTCAGCGGTCATGGTGCGACGCGGGTCGACCAGCACGATCTTCATCTCCGGCCGCTTTTCCCGGGCAGCCGCGATGCGCTGGTAGAGCACCGGATGGCACCAGGCGAGGTTGGAGCCGACCAGCACGATCAGGTCGGCCAGTTCCAGATCCTCGTAGGTTCCCGGCACGGTGTCGGAGCCGAAAGCGCGGCGGTGGCCGGCGACCGAGGAGGCCATGCACAGGCGCGAATTGGTGTCGATGTTGGCCGAGCCGACAAAACCCTTCATCAGTTTGTTGGCGACATAATAGTCCTCGGTCAGCAACTGGCCGGAGACATAGAAGGCGACCGCATCGGGCCCATGCTCGGCGATGGTCTGCGAGAAGGTCGAAGCGACCAGGTCGAGCGCCTCGTCCCAGCCGGCGCGGCGGCCATGGATCTCCGGATGAAGCAGCCTGCCGTCGAGGTCGATGGTCTCGGCCAGTGCCGAGCCCTTGGAGCAGAGCCGGCCGAAATTGGCCGGGTGGTCGGGGTCGCCACGCACGGACACCTCATCGTCCGCGGCGACCTTCGCCAGCACGCCGCAGCCCACCCCGCAATAGGGGCAGGTGGTCCTCACCTCGCGCGCTTCGTCGATCTCCATTGGTCAAGCCGCGCGGCTGGCCAGCGCTTCCAGCGCAATGAACAGATGCTCGCCTTCGACCCGCACCGGAATGGTGCGCACCGCGCCCTCGTCGGCGCCGAGCGCTTTGCCCGTCTCCAGCGAAATCACCCAGTTGTGCAAGGGACAGGTCACCGCCGCACCGTGCACGATGCCCTGGCTGAGCGGTCCACCCTTGTGCGGGCAATGGTCGTCGATGGCATAGACCTGATCGTCGGCGGTGCGGAACACTGCGATCTTGCCTTCCGGGGTGGCGACGCAGCGCGCGCCGCGGCGGGGGATGTCCGAGATAGAGCCGATTGATACCCAGTTCATGATTGTCACTCCGCCGCCTGCGCAAACCCGACCGAGGCCATCGGCCGGAATTCGTGCTTGTCCTTGCCGGAAACGCGTTCCGACCACGGGTCGACCTGGGCGAATTTCTGGCTGAAGACGAAGCGGTCGTAATAAGCCTTGCGCTTCTCGCCATCGTCCATGATCTGGCGCTTGATCTCGGGGATGCCGATGCGTTTGGCCCATTTGTAGATGCGCTCGAGATAGCGGCCCTGCTCGCGATACATCTGCGTCAGCGCCACGATATGCTCCAGCGCCTCATCCTCGGTCTTGACCAGGCCGAGCACCTCGGTGCCCTTGATGTCGAGGCCGGCCGCGCCGGCAAAATGGATCTCGTAACCACTGTCGACGCAGATCACGCCGACATCCTTGCAGGTCGCCTCGGCGCAGTTGCGCGGACAGCCCGACACCGCCATCTTGACCTTGGCCGGGGTCCACGAGCCCCACATGAATTTTTCGATGCGGACGCCAAACCCTGTCGAATCCTGCGTGCCGAAGCGGCACCAGTCCGAGCCGACGCAGGTCTTCACCGTGCGCAACCCCTTGGCATAGGCGTGGCCGGAGACGAAGCCGGCCTGACCGAGATCGGCCCATACCGCCGGCAGGTCTTCCTTGCGGATGCCGAGCATGTCGATGCGCTGGCCGCCGGTGACCTTGACCATCGGGATTTCGAACTTGTCGACGACGTCGGCGATGGCGCGCAGCTCCGCCGCGTTGGTGACGCCGCCCCACATGCGCGGCACCACCGAATAGGTGCCGTCCTTCTGGATGTTGGCGTGGACGCGCTCGTTGATGAAGCGCGACTGGTAGTCGTCGGCGTACTCGTCCGGCCAGTCGCAGACGAGATAATAGTTGAGCGCCGGCCGGCATTTGGCGCAGCCGCAGGAGGTCGTCCACTCCAGTTCCTGCATGACGGCGGGAATGGTCTTCAGGCCCTTGGCGATGATCAGCCGGCGCACCTCGTCATGGCCGAGCGTCGTGCAGCCGCACATCGGCTGCACCGCCGCCGGATTGTATTTGTCGCCGATGGTCAGCACCATCAGCTTCTCGACCAGCCCGGTGCAGGAGCCGCAGGAGGCTGACGCCTTGGTGTGGGCGCGCACGTCGTCGAGCGACGTCAGGCCCTTCCCCGTAATCGCGCCAGTGATCTTTCCCTTGCAAACGCCGTTGCAG
>NZ_RZTF01000166.1:7236-9831 GCF_004023175.1 Mesorhizobium sp. M7A.F.Ca.MR.362.00.0.0 | reverse complement strand
CATCCGGCAAGGCTGCAACGGCCGACATAGGGTCCAGCGGGGCACCCCCCTGGTAGGACTGGCCGAAGATGAGCGTGTCGCGCATTTCGGAAATATCGGTCTGCTTCTTCTTGAGGTCGTTGAACCAGGCTCCATCAGCCGTCTCGCCATAGAGCACGGTACCGATGATGCGGTCGTCCTTCAGGACAAGGCGCTTGTAGACGCCGGCGGCCGCATCGCGCAGCACGATCTCCTGGCGGTCCTCGCCCTCGGCGAAGTCGCCGAGCGAGAACAGGTCGATGCCGGTGACCTTGAGCTTGGTCGGCGTGTCCATATGGACGAAGGCCGCCGCCTCGTTGCCGGCCAGCTGGCTGGCTGTGACGCGCGCCATCTCGTAGAGCGGTGCGACGAGGCCATAGACCTGGCCGTTGACCTCGGCACATTCGCCGAGCGCGTAGATGTCGGGATCGTTGCTGCGCATGCCGGCGTCGACGACGATGCCCCTGTTGACAGCGATGCCGGCCTGTTTCGCCAGCGCCGAATTCGGCCTGATGCCGACGGCCATCACCACAAGCGTTGCTGGGATAATGGTGCCGTCGGCAAGCTCCACCTGCCCGACCTTGCCGTTGCCTGTGATCGCCTGTGTGTTGGCCTTGGTGATGACCTTGATGCCGCGCTGTTCCACCGCACGCTGCAAGAGATAGCCGGCCGCCGGATCGAGCTGGCGCTCCATGAGCGTCGGCATGACATGCAGCACGGTGACGTCCATGCCTTGCGCGTTGAGGCCCGCCGCCGCCTCCAGACCCAGCAGGCCGCCGCCGATGACCACCGCCTTGGCCCGCGACTGGGCGGCGAGCATCATCGCCTGCACATCGTCGAGGTCGCGATAGGTCAGCACGCCCGGCAGGTCATGGCCGGGCACCGGGATGATGAACGGTACCGAGCCGGTGGCGATGACGAGCTTGTCGTAGGGTTCGGTGACGCCATGATCTGACGTGACGGTCTTCGTTGACCGGTCGATCGTGACGATCTTGTGGCCCTTGTAGAGGGTGATGTTGTTGGCGATGTACCAGCCGTCGCCGTGGATGATGATCTCCTCATAGGCTTTCTCGCCCGACAGAACCGGCGACAGCATGATGCGGTCGTAATTGACGCGCGGCTCGGCGTTGAAGATGGTGACGGTGTAGCGGCCCGGCGCCTGTTCCAGCAGGTGCTCGAGCATGCGCCCGGGGGCCATGCCGTTGCCGATGATGACAAGTCTTTCGCTCATGGCGCTACTCCGCGGCTTCGACGAAGCGGTGGCGTTCGTAGAGGAACTTCAGCACCGCCTCGCGGCAGCGCAGGAAGGTCCGGTCGGAAGAGAGTTCGACGCGCCGGCGCGGCCGCGCCAGCGGCACGGGAAGCACTTCGCCGATGGTTGCCGCCGGGCCATTGGTCATCATGACGATGCGGTCGGAAAGCAGCACCGCCTCGTCGACATCGTGGGTGATCATGATCGTCGTCGAGCCGAGCCTGGAATGGATGTCCATCACCGCGTCCTGCAGATGGGCGCGCGTCAGCGCATCGAGCGCGCCGAACGGCTCGTCGAGCAGCAGGATCTTCGGTTCCATGGCCAGCGCTCGGGCGATGCCGACACGCTGCTTCATGCCGCCCGATATCTCGGCCGGCCGCTTGTCCTTGGCATGCGCCATCTGCACGAGGTCAAGATTGCGCATGATCCAGTCATGCCGCTCGGCCTTGCTCTTCGAACGACCGAAGACCTTCGACACCGCCAGATTGATGTTTTCGTAGACGGTCAGCCACGGCAAAAGGCTGTGGTTCTGGAACACCACGGCGCGTTCCGGTCCGGGGCTATCGACCTCCTTGTCCTCGAGCAGCACGGCGCCGGCGGACACCTTGGTCAGCCCGGCGATCAGATTGAGCAAGGTCGACTTGCCACAGCCGGAATGGCCGATGATGGAGACGAATTCGCCCTTGTCGATGGTCAGCCTGATGTCCTTCAACACCTCGCTGACCTGGGCACCACGCGTGAAGGATTTGTCGATATGGTCGAGCTTCAGATAGGCCGTCATCGCCCCTCTCCTCACTTTGCTGTTGTGCCGCGGGTGACGAAGGCGCCGACCGCCGCGACCAGACGGTCGAGGCAGAAGCCGGTGACGCCGATATAGGCGAGCGCGACGATGATGTCGGGCAGCCGCGACGAGTTCCACGCGTCCCAGATGAAGAAGCCGATGCCGACGCCGCCGGTCAGCATTTCGGCGGCGACGATGGCAAGCCAGGACAGGCCGATGCCGATCCTCAGGCCGGTAAAGATGTAAGGCGCGGCGGCCGGCACCATGATCTTCACGAAGAACTCGAACTGGTTGAGCCGCAGGATGCGCGAGACGTTGCGATAATCCTCTGGGATGTTACGCACGCCGACCGCGGTGTTGATGATGATTGGCCAGATCGACGTGATGAAGATGACGAAGATCGCCGACGGGCTGGAATCGCGGAACGCCGCCAGCGACAGAGGCAGCCAGGCCAGCGGCGGCACCGTGCGCAGGATCTGGAACACCGGGTCGAGGCCGCGCATCGCCCAGATCGACTGGCCGACCAGCGCGCCGAGCGCGACGC
>NZ_RZTF01000166.1:4644-7226 GCF_004023175.1 Mesorhizobium sp. M7A.F.Ca.MR.362.00.0.0 | reverse complement strand
CGCCGACCACCGCCGCCAGGCCGAAGCCGATGGCAACACGCTGCAGCGAGATCAGCACGCGCCATGCCAGACCGATATCCTGCGGGCCATTGTCGAAGAACGGATGCGCGATCAAATCGTAGGCCTCGTTCCACACCTGGGTCGGCGGCGGCAGGCTTGATGTCGGCGACGAACAGGCGATCTGCCAGACGACCAGCATCAGCGCGATCACGATGATGGGCGGCACCAGCGCGCTTGCCAGTTTGCCGGCGATGGCGAGCGGCTCGAAGCGACGCCGTGCCTTGGCAGTGAAGGCGATGACCTCCGCCGGCTTGGCAGGAAAGGCCTTCACCTTGGTGTCCTCGATAGTCTGGATCGACATGTCTGGGGAAAACTCCGTGGGGCAGATAATTCGAGCGACAAACGGCGCAATGCGCCGTTTGCGCTGGGGTTCAGGCCGATGCCTTGATCTTCAGGCTATCGAGATAGGCGGACGGGTTGGCCGGATCGAAGATCTTGCCATCGAAGAAGGTCTCGACGCCGCGCGACGACGACGCCGGAACGTCGGCAGCCGCAACGCCGAGATCCTTGGCCGCTTCGCGCCACAAATCCTCGCGGTTGACCTGATCGACCAGCGCCTTGATGTCGGTGGTCGGCGCGAACTTGCCCCAGCGGATGTTCTCGGCGAGGAACCACGTGTCGTGGCTCTTGAAAGGATAGGAGACGCCGCCCTTCCAGAACTTCATGGAGAGATCGGTGCCGTTGGCGACGCGGCCATTGCCGTAGTTGATATCGCCCTTGAGGCGGCCGATGATGTCGGCGACGGGCACGTTCATCCATTGCCGCTTGCCGATGATGGCGGCCATCTCGTCCTTGTTGTCGCTAGCCTCGCACCATTGCTGGGCTTCCATGACGGCCATCAGGATCGCCTTGGTGGCGTTCGGGTTTTTCTCGATGAATTCGGCACGCAGGCCGAGCGCCTTTTCCGGATGGCCCTTCCACAATTCGCCCGTCGTGGCGGCGGTGAAGCCGACGCCCTGATGGACGAGCTGCTCGTTCCACGGTTCGCCGACGCAGAACACGTCCATGTTGCCGACCTTCATGTTGGCCACCATCTGCGGCGGCGGCACGACGATGGTCGAGACGTCCTTGTCGGGATCGATGCCACCGGCCGCCAGCCAGTAGCGCAGCCACAAATCATGCGTGCCGCCCGGGAAGGTCATGGCGGCCTTGATTTCCTTGCCGGCCGCCTTCTTGGCGGCAAAAGCATCTTTCAGCTTCGAGGCGTCGAGACCGACACCGGTGCCGGCATATTCCTGGGCGACCGAAATGCCTTGGCAGTCGTAGTTGAGCCGCGCCACGATCGCCATCGGCATCGGCTGGTTGTTCTGCGTCACCTTGCCCGTGTGCATGAGGTAAGGCAGCGGCGTCAGGATATGGGCGCCGTCGATGCCGTTGGCCGCGCCGCCGAGCATCAGATTGTCGCGTGTCACACCCCAGGAGGCCTGCTTGAGCACCTCGACATCGGGCATGCCGAACTTGGCGAACAGCCCCTTCTCCTTGGCGATCATCAGCGGTGCCGCATCGGTGAGGGCAATGAAGCCGAGCTTGGCCCCGGTGACCTCCGGAGTGGCGGTCGCAGCATAGGCGCCGGAAGGGAAGAGCTTGCGGGCCGCCACGAACAGGCCGGCCGTCATCGCGCTGCTGACGAGAAAATCGCGGCGCGTCATGTCTTTGAGGGTCGTTCCAGTCCTGATCCGTTTCGTCATCGTCGTCTCCGGTTGGGCGCGGCTTGGGATCCGCGTCGTCGATTGCGTGTTGATCAAAACAAAAAAGCCGCCAGCCAGGTCTTCGCGTCCGGGTGACCGGGAGCGCGCATTAACCTGAGCGGCAGCTTTGCCTGTGGCGCCCGTCATTGGACGCCTGTTCCGTGACCCGCGAAGGGCCTGTCTATTTCAAAGCAGGAACCGTGCCAGTTTTGAGAGAGGTGAAAAAGATCAATTAAATCAGCAACCCGCGCCGATCTCGGACGCACCGGGTCGTATGGCCGGAAGGCCAAAGATTGTTCATTCGGGCAATCGCGCGCACAATTTTTGTGCAACGCACAAGAATGACGCGATGATCAGGCTTCCGCGCGAGCCGATTTCTGGCCGGTAATATAGGCGTCGACCTCGTCCGGATCGAAGATCTGGCCGTCGAAGAAACCGTCCGGACCGAGCACAAGGCCGGCGCCTGTCGCGCCGACCGCGGTGGCAACTTGGAGCGCACCCTCGACTTTCGAATTGGCGCCGGGAAGCGCCACACCAAGCGGCTTCAGAGCCGAACGGTAGAGGTCGGGCCGGTAGCAGTTGCGGGCGATGGCAAGGTTTTCCGGCGTGTGCGCCACGTGCCCCCAGCGCACCATCTGCGTGTAGAACCACAGCGCATGGCTCTTCCATGGAAAGTTCGCTGCCTTGTCGAACGGGAGGAAGAAGTCGTCGATGGTCCGCTCCGCGCCGCCGCCCAGTCGGAGATGACCGGTCAGGATCGGCATCTGCACGGCCGGCGGCAGACCGAGAAAGCCGGCCTGCGCCATCACAGCTGCCAATTCGCCACGGTTGGCC
>NZ_RZTF01000166.1:0-4634 GCF_004023175.1 Mesorhizobium sp. M7A.F.Ca.MR.362.00.0.0 | reverse complement strand
AGCGCGCCGAGTGATGCAGCGCACGCAGCAGCGCCGCCAGTGCCTCGGGTTTTTCGTCTGCCCACGCCTTGCGTACGCCGATCACCTTCTCCGGGCTGTTACGCCATATCCGCGCCTTGACGGTGACGATATGCCCGGTGCCGGCGGCAACCGCAGCACTGTTCCAGGGTTCGCCTGCGCAGTACCCGTCGATGCGGCCGGTGGCCAGCGCATCCGCCATGAAGGGCGGCGGCACGATGACGATCTCGATTTCGCGCGCCGGATCGATGCCGCAGGCGGCGAGCCAGTAGCGGAGTTCGTAATTGTGCCCGGAATGCGGATGCACCACGGCGAAGCGCAGCGGGTCGCCACCGGCCGCAGCGCGCTCGCGAATGAGCGCGCGCAACGCCGCACCGGCGCGCGCCGGATCAAGATCGGCTTCGGCGCCCTGCGCCACCATTCCGGCCCAGACGGTGTTGGAGACGGTGACGCAATTGCCGCCGAGCCCGAGCGAGAACGGCACGATGGTTTCCGAAGCGAGTGGCGTCAGCCCGAGATTGCAGGCGAGCGGCATCGGTCCCAGCATATGCGCGAGATGAAAGTGACCGATGGCGATGCGGTCGCGGATGTTGGCCCAGGACGTCTCGCGGTGTAGGGTGAGGTCGATGCCTTCTCGTGCGGCAAAGCCAAGCTCCCCGGCCGCGACCAGCACGGCGCTGTCGAAAAGCGGCATGAAACCGGCGGTGATCTGGTGCGCAGCAGTCATGCTCATTCGTCCTCCGGCGGTCCCAGCAGCCCGGCGGCAGTCACCAGGCTCTGGGCGATGTCGCCGATCTTGCGGTTCTGGTTCATCGCCGTCTTGCGCAGCAGCGTGTAGGCCGCCTCTTCGGAGAGGCCTCGCGACTTCATCAATATGCCCTTGGCACGATCGATCACCTTACGGCTCTCTAGCTCGCCGCGAACCTCTTCCAGTTCGCGCGCCATGCGCGAAAAAGCGTTGAAGCGGCTTACCGCCATGTCGAGGATCGGCTTGACGCGCTCTTGCCGCAGACCGTCGACGACATAGGCCGAAACGCCGGCATCGACCGCCGCCTCGATCGAGGCCTGATCGGAGCGGTCGACGAACATGGCGATCGGCCGTTTTACGGCGCGCGACAGCTGGAACATGTTTTCCAGCATGTCGCGGTTCGGGTTTTCGAGATCGATGACGATGACATCGGGCTCGATCTCGGCGATCCGCCGCGCAATGCCGGTCACGTCATGGATGACGGTGACACGCTCATGGCCGGCCTCGCGCAATCCCGCCTCGATGATCGCGGCGCGGATGCGGTTTTCATCGATCACCAGGACGGCGAGTGTGGTTCGAACCATGCCTGCATTGTGACCAAGCGAAGGAATTGTGCAATGCGGTATGGTTGAACAACCCAATATTCGGTGACCGCGCCACAGGCGCCTAATCCACCGCCAGCGCCGTGACCTCGCGGCGGAAGGGCAGTGCGTCGCCGATGTCGGCTTCGTCCAGCTCGCGGGCGAAGCGGTGGCCGGCGTAGGTTGCCCAGGCGATCGGGCCAGGCGCCTCGGCATCGCCGATGACTTTGATCGAGCGGATGCCGCTATCGGCCCATTGATCCCGCCGCGCCTTCAGTTCGCACCAGACGCCATCGTCCTGTTGGCGCGACGTCACGAGCACGACGGCGTCCGCGGCGAAGTCGCGTTGGCTGCCCGTATAGGCGCACGCAGTGGCAACCCCACCCGCCACGATGCGCGTCACGGCCCGGTTCAGCACGATCTCGACGCCGAGTTCGGCCAGCCGGCGATGGATGGCGCCCTGCTCCAGCGTGTTGCGGGTCCAGTCGGACACATAGGCCGACGGCGTCACCAGCGTCACCTTCGCGCCCTGCCGCGCCATCAGCTCGGCCAGGACACCGCCCATGTAATAGTGATCGTCGTCGAACAGCACGACAGTGCCGGTCGGTATATTGCCGCCCATCAAATCGTCCGGCGTGTAGACCGGCATGGCCGGGTCCACCGGCATCGGCACGACATGCGCGCGCGCCACGCCATCGCGGCGCCATGTCGAGCCGGTGGCGACGGCAATGTTCTGGAAGCCGAAGGCGAGGATTTCCTCGGCCGACAGCCGGCTTTCGAAATAGACGTCGACATTGGACATCTGGCTGATCTGGTACTGGCGATAGTCGCGCACACGCCCCCATGCCGAGAGACCGGGCAAGCGGCACTCGCGCGCCACGCGGCCGCCGAGTTCGGTTCCGGCTTCGGCGATGGCCACCTGGTAGCCGCGCAGGCCGAGTGCACGCGCCGCCTCCAGCCCGGCCGGGCCGGCGCCGACGATCAGCACGCTGTCGCTGTCGCCCTTGGCCTGCATCCGTTCGGGATGCCAGCCCTTGCGCCACTCCTCCATGAAGGTCGGGTTCTGCGTGCAGCGAGAGATCGACATGGTCATGTCGCCGGTGATGCAGATGTTGCAGCCGATGCATTCGCGAATGTCCTCGATCCGCCCCTCCTCCACCTTCTTCGGCAGGAAGGGATCGGCAATCGACGGCCGCGCGCAGCCAATGAAGTCCAGCGTGCCGGACTTGATCATCTTCACCATCACATCCGGCGAGGTGAAGCGACCGACGCCGACGACCGGCTTCGAGGTCAGCATCTTGATGCCGGACACCAGGCTCTCCTGCGCGCCCTCCTCCTTGAACCGCGACGGCCCCGAACAGTCCTCCCAGGCGCCATGCGCCAGGTCCCAGAGGTCTGGCAGGTCGGCATGCATCTCGATCATGTCGCGCACTTCGGAGTTGCCGAAGCCAAGCTCGCCGATCATCTCGTCCAGCGACAGCCGCAGCGTTAGGCCGCACGTGTCGCCGATGGCGTTCCTGCCCTCTTCGATTAGCTCACGCATCAGCCGCGAGCGGTTTTCCAGCGAGCCGCCATATTCGTCGCTGCGCTGGTTCGTGGCGGTGGACAGGAAGTGCTGGATGATGCCGAAGCCATGCGCGCCGTAGAGGCAGACCAGGTCGAAGCCCGCCAGTTTGGCACGCTTGAATGCATTGCGGTGCCAGCGGCGCAGGTCGCGAATATCCTGCTTGTCCATGGCGCGCGCCTGCACCGGATCGTTGGTGAAGGTTCGGATCGGCAGGGCCGACGGTCCGCGCGGTACCTCCTTGGTGTAGAGGTTGGGACCGTTGATGCCCGAATAGGCCAACTGGATGCCGGCCAGCGCGCCATGCTGGTGCATGGCCTCTGCCATCTTCGCCAGCGCCGGGATATCGGCGTCGTCCCACAGCCTGAGCTCGATGAAGGGCGTGATCTCCGATGTGTGGTGCATCTCGGTCTGCTCGGTGAAGATGACGCCCCAGCCGCCTTCCGACTTGATGCGGCGCATCTCGGCCGCGGCCGAAGGATCGCGATAGCCGCCGCCATTGCAATGCGGAACCTGATAGAAGCGGTTCTTGGCGGTCACCGGACCGATCTTCACGGGCTCGAACAGAATGTCGTAGCGCGGATCGCGCATGGAACGTGCCTTCCTGCCAGCGTCGCCTTGCACATGCCCGATCATGGTTTCGAGCCAAGGTGCAAGCCGGCCAGCCCAGTGGGTTGATGCCGTGAGACCATTCATAAGTTGCGGCAAGCGCCGGGAAACAACAGATTTCTTCTGTGCCGGTTAGGACGCGCCTAATCGGCAGCACTGCATGGATTAGCATCCGCTGAATCCCGGCTGAGCCAAATGCGACTTCAAGGCCGCCGCCGCGCAATGTTAGATAGCGCGCACGCCCAATGAGACACAAGACGCATGGACAGCATCCAGATCCTTGAAAAACTGATCGCGTTCCCGACGGTGAGCCGCGATTCGAACCTCGCCCTCGTCGGCTACGTGGCGGAGCTGCTGGACGCGCACGGCATTGCCAGCCAGATCATCCACAGCGAGGACGGCCACAAGGCCAATTTGTTTGCCACCATCGGACCGACTGATGCTTCCGGCATCATGCTGTCCGGCCACACCGACGTCGTCCCCGTCGACGGCCAGGCTTGGACGCTGCCGCCCTTCGAGATGACGAGCCGAGACGGCAAGCTTTACGGACGTGGCACAGCCGACATGAAGGGTTTTGTGGCCTGCGCACTCGCGGCGTGCCTTAAAGCATCGAAAATGACGCTGCGCACGCCGCTGCATTTGGCGCTCTCCTACGACGAGGAGATCGGCTGCATCGGCGTGCGCAGCCTGATCGACATGCTGCAAGCAGCCCCGCAGCGGCCCTTGCTGTGCATCGTCGGCGAGCCCACCGACATGCAGGTGGCGACGGGCCACAAGGGCAAGCTTGCCGCACGCGCGCTTTGCAAGGGACGCGAGGGCCATTCGGCGCTGGCTCCGTTGGCGCTCAATGCTATCCATCTCGGCTGCGACTTCGTCGCCGCCTTGCGCCGCGAGCAGGACCGGCTGGTGCGCGATGGCGCCCGCGACGGCGACTACGACATTGCCTACACGACCGTCCATGTCGGCAAGATCAACGCCGGCGTGGCGCTGAACATCGTTCCGAACCTCTGCCAGGTCGACTTCGAGATCCGCAATGTCGCGGCCGACGATCCGCATGAGATTCTCGACCGCCTGCGCAAGGAGGCTGCTCATATTGCTTCCGAAGCCTCGAACC
>NZ_RZTF01000165.1:5789-13155 GCF_004023175.1 Mesorhizobium sp. M7A.F.Ca.MR.362.00.0.0 | reverse complement strand
GAATTCAACAGGTTGCTGGTGATGAAATCATCCATCGAGATGACGAAGGCGAGCATGGCGCCGGCGAAAACACCCGGCAGGATGAGCGGCAGCGTGACGCGACGAAAGGCGACCCAACCGGTTGCATAGAGATCGCGGGCGGCTTCCTCCAGATCGAAGTCCATTCCCTGCAGGCGGGCGCGTATCGGCAGGAAGGCGAACGGGATGCAGAAGGTGGTGTGGGCGATCATCAGCTTCACCATTCCGTTGGCGAGCCCGATCTCGGAGAAGAGGATCAGGACGGCGACAGCAACGACGATTTCGGGCAGGAGCAGCGGCAGGTTCACCACCGCTTCGGAGATGCGGCGGAACCGGACATCGCGGCCGCGCACCAGCACCAATGCCGCCATCAACGCGACAAGGGTCGAGGCGACTGTGGCGACCGTGGCGACGAGCAGGGAGGTCTTCACCGCTGTCATCAGGTTGGCGTTGGACAAAGCGGTGGCGTACCAGTGCAATGAGAAGCCGCCCCAATTGGAGACGATCCGGTTCGCATTGAAAGAGTAGAACACCACGACGGCGATGGGCAAATAGAGATAGGCGAAGAAGATCGCGCTGAAGAGACCGAAGCCCGGATAGCGCCTGACATCATCGTCCGCGTTCATGCCGCACGCTCCAGGCCTTCGGTGCGCATCGAGCGCAGACCCTGGAAAATCAGGAAGACCATGACCGCGGCCATCAGCACGATGGCGATGGCGGCGCCGAGCGGCCAGTTGCGGGCGCCACCGAACTGTAGCTGGATGAGATTGCCCATCATCATGGTCTTGCCGCCGCCGAGCAGGGTCGGCTCCAGGACCGCGCCGAGGCTTGGAACGAACACCAGGATCGCGCCGGCGATCATGCCGGGCCGGGTGAGGGGCAGGATAACGCGGCGCAATGTGGTGACGCGGTTGCCATAGAGATCATGCGACGCCTCGATGAGCGCAGGGTCGAGTTTCTCGATCGAGGCGAAGATCGGCAGGATCATCAGCGGAATGTAGCTGTAGACGAGACCGAGCAGCATGGCGGTGTTGCCGAACAGCAGCGAGTCCATGTTGTCGACGAGGCCGAGACCGCGAAGGGTCTTTTCGACGACACCATCCTTGCCAAGGATGATGATCCAGGAATAGACGCGCACGATCATCGAAACCCAGAATGGCAGCGTGACGAGATAGATCAGCAGCACTTTGATCGCCGGCCGCTGCAGCGCTATGAAATAGGCGACCGGGAAGCTCAGGAGCAGGCAGATCGATGTTGTCACGGCCGACAGGACCAGCGTTCTGGCAACAACGATGAGATATTGCGGATTGAACTCCATCTCGCCGGTCCAGCCTTCGTTGAACAAAAGCTGCTTGTAGGGCGCTGTGGTGAACACATATTCGAACCCGCCGTAAGGTCCGCGCGTCGAGAACGACACCACGATGATGATGCCGATCGGGATGATCAGCGTCAGCAGCATGATGAGATGGGCCGGCAGCAGGCCGAGGACATTCCAGCCAGGACTTTTTGTGTGTGCCTTCATGCGCCGAGGATCCGCACGGATTCGGCGGCAAAGCCGACTTTTACCGATTGCCCGATTTCGAACATCTGGCCGCGGCTGACGCTGTTGCGCTTGGAGATGCGCAGCTTGGTGCCGCCCGCTTCAATCAGATAGTATGTGTAGCCGCCGAGATAGTTGGTGCTCATGATCGTGCCGTCGACAGCGATCGGGTTGTCCTGCGCGGGCAGGCTGATTTTTTCCGGACGTATCGAGATGAAGGCCTTCTGGCCGGCGACCGCTTTCTTGTGAGAGGCCGTCAAGGTCATGCCGAGCTGCGTTTTCACGGTTGCCTGCTCGCCGTCCACGGCAATCACGTCAGCATCGAGGAAGTTGGTCTCGCCGATGAAATCGGCGACGAAGCGGTTCGACGGCTCCTCGTAGATCGCCGCGGGTGTGCCAAGCTGCTGGATCTCGCCATCGCCGAGAACGCAGATGCGATCCGACATGTCGAGCGCTTCTTCCTGGTCGTGGGTGACGAAGACGAAGGTGATGCCGGTCTTGCGCTGCAGGATGCGCAGCTCGTCGCGCATGGCCTGGCGCAGCTTCAGGTCGAGTGCCGAGAGCGGTTCGTCGAGCAGCAGCACTTCCGGTTCCGGCGCCAGGGCGCGGGCGAGCGCGACGCGCTGGCGCTGGCCGCCCGACAATTGCTGCGGCTTGCGCCCGGCAAAGGCCTCCATATGGACGAGACGAAGCATATCGGCGACGCGCGCATCGCGGCGGCCCTTTGACCAGCCGAGGTTTTCGAGCCCGAAGCCGATGTTCTGTTCGACGCTCATATGCGGAAACAGGGCGTAGCTCTGGAAGACGGTGTTGACCCGCCGCTTATGCGGGGGGAGTCCCTGTATGTCCGAGCCGTGCAGGAAAATCTGCCCCGCCGTCGGCTGCTCGAAACCGGCGATCATGCGCAGCAGGGTGGTCTTGCCGCAGCCGCTCGGGCCGAGCAGCGTGAAGAACTCGTTGTCGTAGATGTCGAAGGAAACAGGCTTCAACGCCTGATAGGTGCCGAACACCTTGGAGACGCCCTTGATCTCGACGGCCTTTCGAGGTGCGCCGTGGCCAGCCTCGTCATTCATGGTCAGGCGCTCCGGTCAGGACTTTTGCGAGCTCGGCGATGAAGGTGATCGACGCCGCGCCACCGAGAACGGGCGCGGCGTCGATCAGGTAAGTTACATCTTCTCCCATTTGCCGCTGCGGACGACGAACATGTCGATGTCGATGGCCATGTTGGTCTGTCCGTTGGCATCGAACGAGACGTCTCCCAGAATGCCGTCGTGGTGGATGTCACGAATGGCCTTGCTCAGCGCCTCCTTGTCGTCGAGGCCTTTTTCCTTGATGACCTGAAGCAGGATCTGCGTCGCCTCGTAGGCATATTTCGCATAGGAGCCGGCAGGATCGGGATAAGCCTTGGTTTCATAGGCCTTGTTGAACTCCTCGAGCTTGGGGTTCGACTGGACGGCCGGAGTTCCGGCGATGGTGCCCTCGGCGGCAGCTCCCGCGATCTCGATGAATTTCGGGTCGTAGATGCCTGAAATTCCGTACATCGGCAGATTGCCCATGCCGAGGTCGGCCATCTGGCTGCGCACCAGCGCTGCTTCGGTGACGACACCGCCGAAATAGACCGCGTCGGGCGACGCTGCCTTCGCGGTCGTCAGCATGGCGCGGAAATCGGTCGTGCCGACAGCTGCGGCATCCGAAGAAACGACCTCGCCGCCGGCCGCCTTGAAGAAATCGCCGAACCATTTGGTGTTGGCCGCACCGTAGTCGGTGGTGTCGGAGATGATGGCGATCTTCTTGATCTTGCCTTGCTTGGCGATGGCTTCGGCCAGCGGTTTGTTCTCGTTGACCAGCGTCGGCGTGACGCGGGTCACGTTCGGGAAGTTCTGTTCGGTAATCTTCGGGCTGACCGCGCCCCAGACGATGAACGGCATCTGCGAGCGGTTGAAGACCGGGATCGTCGCCAACGCGACCGAGCTGTTCCAATGCCCCGTTGCCGCGACCACCGCGGGATCGTTGACCAGCTTCTGCGCCGCCGAAACGCCGACGGCCGGATCGGAGGCGTCATCGAGCACGACGCCTTCCACCTGGTGCGGATAGCCGCTGGCATTGGCCTGCTCGATGGCGAGCAGGAAGCCGTTGCGGGCGCCGAGGCCCTGCTGGGCGTTGCCGCCGGAGAGCGGCCCGATGAAGCCGAGCTTGATCTGGTCGGCCTGCGCCTGGGCGGCGCCCAGGGCGATGGCAAACAGAGAGCCGGCCAGAATTGACGATACGCGGATAAGCGCACTGCGCCTGTTTTGCATGGTTCCACCTCAAACAGAATTATCTGCCGCCGTCGTAGCGACCCGGCCGATCGTGATCGTCGGCTGATCATCAGTGTACGGGCGCGTATTCAGTGACGAAATTCGGAAATTGTGACTCGTGAGTTCTGTCCGCCCGGGATGGCGGTTGATACCTGTCGGCGGCTTCAATCGAGAGACCGACCGCATGGCGGAACTGCTTGTCCAGCAACTGGTGAACTGGATAACCCTTGGCTGCATCTATGCCTTGCTGGCGATCGGATTCAGCCTGATCTTCGGTGTCTTGAACGTCATTCATTTCTCGCACGGCGATGTCGCGATGACGGCGCCGTTCATCACGCTGGCGCTTGCCCAGGCGTTGGCGACCGCTCTTGGCGCCTCGGGCCCCGCCTGGCTGGTGCTTGCGGTTCCGGTCGCCGTGCTCGCCGTCGGTTTGATCGGCGTCCTGCTGGACAAGGTGGTCATCAGGCGCTTCCGCGATGCGCCCGCCATGATGGCGCTGGTGGCGACCGTGGCGCTCGGCATCGTCATCCGCGAGCTGATCCGCCATCTCTATCCGCAGGGATCGAACCCGCATGCCTTCCCGCGCCTGGTGTCGGGCATGGCTTTCGAAATCTCCGGCGTTGCCATCAGCTGGTTCGCGCTGCTGGTGGTGGTGCTGACCGTCGCGCTGGTTGCCATGCTGTTTGTCTTCCTGCGCATGACCCCGCTCGGGCTGCGCATCCGGGCGGCCTCGGAGGACCGGGTCGTGGCGCGCATGATGGGCATCCGCGATGCACGCGTCTTCCGTGCGACGTTCTTCATTGCCTCGGCTATCGGCGCCATCGCTGGACTTCTGTTCGCAAGCTATGCCGGCGTGACACGGTTCGACTTCGGCGTCATGGCCGGCCTGCTCGGCTTTTCCGCCGCGGTCATCGGCGGCCTCGGCTCGATGCCGGGCGCCATACTGGGCGGACTGATCATTGCCGGCATCGAAGTGCTGGCGCAGACATTCGTGCCGGACGGCGCTTCCTACCGGCTGGTCTTCGTCTTCCTGCTGGTCATCGCCGTGCTCATCTTCCGCCCCGCCGGCCTGCTTGGGCGCACCGTCATGGAGAAAGTCTAGCATGCAGGGTCGTGCTTCACCCGACGTGCCGGGCATAGCCGCGGCCACGGTCTTCGCCATCGCCTCGCAAATCATCGGGGCAGCGTTCCTGTACCTCATCCTCAGAGTCGACGGCGGCTGGCAGGTGGTCGGCCTGCTGGCCTTGCTCGGCCTCGGTTTCTATCTGCTGGAGAGGCTGCCGTGGATCGCCGACTATGCGTTGGCGAGCTTTGCCCGGGTTCCGCTCGTGGCGATGATCACTGCGGCGGTCATCGTGCTGGCCTTTCCGTTCTTCGTCGGATCCAACACCTATATCCTCCATCTGCTGATCGTCGCCGAGCTTTATGCGGTGCTGGCGCTGGCGCTCAATTTCCAGCTCGGCAGCGCCAACATCCCGAACTTCGCCACCGGCGCTTCCTACGGCATCGGCGCCTACGTGTCGGCGCTGCTGGCGATCAATTTCGGCGTCAGCTTCTGGCTGACGCTGCCGGTCGCGGCGCTGGCGGCGACCCTGTTCGGTTTCATCATCGGCATCCCGTCGATGCGCACGCGCGACACTTATCTGGCGCTCGTCACCATCGCCTTCGGTGTCGTGGTCCAGCAATTGCTGAACAATTTCAGCTGGACCGGCGGACCCAACGGACTGGTCGGCATTCCGGCGCCCAGCCTGTTCGGCCATTCCTTTGCCGATCCGCTGGTGATCTTCGGCTGGAAGCTGCCGAGCCAGGCGAATTTCTATTATTTGTCGGCCGCACTGGTCGTCGTCGCCATCGTCACCGCGGATCGGCTGCACGGTTCGCGCATCGGTTTGGCCTGGAATGCGCTGCGCGCCGACGAGATCGCCGCCAAGGCGCAAGGCATCAATGTGGCGTGGTTCAAGGTTCTGGCCTTCGCCGTCGACGCCTTTCTCGCCGCCTTCGCCGGCACGATCTACGCCTTCTACGTCTCCTACATTTCTCCCGACAATTTCACCTTCCTGGTCTCCGTCACCATCATGACCATGGTCATCGTCGGCGGCATGGACAATATTTTCGGTGTCATCGTCGGTGCGTTCCTGCTGACCATCCTGCCGGAGAAATTGCGCGCGTTCGCCGACTACCGCCTGCTGTTCTTCGGCGTCGTCATCATCGGCTTCCTGATGATCCGGCCGCAAGGTCTGTTCCCGCAACGCATGCGGCGCTACGGAGGCGGACTGTGAGCGCGCTTCTCAAGGTCGAGAATTTGACGATGCGCTTCGGCGGCCTGGTCGCGCTCAACGATGTCAGCCTGTCGATCGACAAGGGCGCGGTGCTCGCCGTCATCGGCCCGAACGGCGCCGGCAAGTCGACGCTGTTCAATGTCGTGACCGGCGTCTACCGGCCAACCTCCGGTCGCGTGACCTTCGACGGCGCCGAGATCACCGGCCGCCCGTCCTACGAAGTTGTCGACCGCGGCATCGCCCGCACATTCCAGTCGTCGCGTCTGTTCTCCGACCTCAGTGTCCTCGACAACGTCATCATCGGCATGCACACCCGCACCAGGACCGGCGTGCTGACCGCGCTGTTTAGGCCTGGCGCATCGCGCCGCGAGATGGCGGCTTGCGTGGAAAAGGCCGAAACCCTGCTCAAGCTCGGCTCCGGCGACCTGTTCGAACAACGCTACCGGCCAGCGAGTACACTGGCCCAAGCCGACAGGCGGCGCCTGGAAATTGCCCGAGCGCTCGCATCGCAGCCCAAGCTCTTGCTGCTCGACGAACCTTCGGTCGGCATGGACGATACGGAAACCGACGCGCTGGTGGCCGACATCACGCGGCTGCGCGTACAAAACCCTGCTCTGTCGGTGGTCCTGATCGAGCACGACATGCGGGTGGTCGAAGCGTTCCCGCAGCATGTCACCTGCATCGACTATGGCAGCAAGATCGCCGAGGGCGACTTCGCGGCGGTGCGAGCCGACCCGCGCGTCCAGGAAGCCTATCTCGGGAAGGCGGTCGCCCATGCTTGAACTCAGGGATGTCGATACTTCCTATGGCGCGGTGCCGATGCTGCGCGGCGTGGCGATGAGCGTGCGCCCCGGCGAACTGGTCTGCCTGCTGGGGCCGAACGGCGCCGGCAAGACGACAACCTTCATGACAGTCTGCGGCGTCGTGCGGGCGCAGCGCGGCAAGGTCGAGGTGATGGGCAGGGACATGGCGACGCTCGGCACGGAAAACCTGGCGTCGCTCGGCGTCGGGCTCGTTCCCGAAGGGCGCCGGCTGTTCCCCGGCCTGACCGTGGTGGAGAATTTGCGCCTGGGCTATGACGCGGTGTCGGGCAGGGGACCCAATTTCGGGGTGCAACTGGACAAGATGTGCAAGCTGTTTCCGCGCATCCAGGAGCGCCTGCGCCAGGTCGCCGGGACTTTGTCGGGCGGCGAACAGGCGATGGTGGCGCTGGCGCGCGCGCTGATCGGCGA
>NZ_RZTF01000165.1:3536-5779 GCF_004023175.1 Mesorhizobium sp. M7A.F.Ca.MR.362.00.0.0 | reverse complement strand
CTGGTGATCATGGACGAGCCGTCGCTCGGTCTCTCGCCAAAACTCATCGGCGAGTATTTCGAGATCACAAGGGAGATCCATCGCCAAGGCACGACCATCCTGTTGATCGAACAGAATGCCGAAATGGGGCTGGGCATCGCCGATCGCGGCTATGTGCTGGTCAAGGGTAAGGTCGCCCAGGAGGGGCCGGCAAAGGAGTTGCTCTCGTCCAAGGCGGCCAGAAGCCTTTATCTCTGAGCCGTCCGTTTCTTCTGACTCAACAGTGATGATCCACGCCCCGCGCTCCACATCTTCGGCCATGCTTCCCGGCATTTAGGGACAAGCTAACCACTGCCACATGAAATCATAATTTTCGCTGCCCGGTGCCTCCAGTAAACCAAACGATCAGATCTCCGCCACATCCGCAGACACTCCCGGGGAGAGCCAGAAAGGGCCGCTGAAATGCCAGTCGAAACGGTAGACACGCTTGTTGTTGGCGGCGGCCAGGCGGGGCTGGCCATGAGCGAGCATCTGAGCAAGTGCGGGGTGCCGCATCTCGTGCTCGAGCGGAGCCGCATCGCCGAACGCTGGCGTACCGAAAGATGGGACTCGCTGGTTGCCAATGGTCCCGCCTGGCATGATCGTTTTCCCGGCATGGAATTTCCGGAGGCCGGTCCCGACGCCTTTGTCGGCAAGGAGAAGGTCGCCGACTATTTTGTCGCTTACGCCGGCATGATCGCTGCCCCCATCCGCTGCGGCGTGGAGGTCAGGAGCGTGGAAAGGCTTGTCGGCCGTCCCGGCTTCCGGGTCGAAACCTCGGATGGCGTGATCGAGGCCAGGAGCGTGGTTGCCGCCACCGGGGCTTTCCAGCATCCGGTCATTCCGGCGGTTGTCCCCGGGGATGCCGGAGCGATGCAGATCCATTCCAGCGCCTATCGCAATCCGGGCCAGTTGCCCGAAGGTGCGGTGCTGGTGGTCGGCTCGGGATCTTCGGGAGTGCAGATTGCCGACGAACTCCAGCGCGCGGGACGGCGCGTCTACCTCTCGGTCGGGCCGCATGATCGGCCGCCGCGGGCCTATCGCGAGCGTGACTTCTGCTGGTGGCTGGGGGTTTTGGGCAAATGGGACGCCCAAGCGCCGGCGCCTGGCACCGAACACGTCACCATCGCGGTGAGCGGCGCGCGGGGCGGCCAGACGATCGACTTCCGGCGTCTTGCCGCGCAAGGGATGACGCTGGTTGGCCGGACGGAATCCTACAAGGAAGGGGTCATGACCTTCGCTCCGGATCTGGCTAAAAATATCGCGCGCGGCGATGCGAACTACATGTCGGTGCTGGACGAGGCCGACGCCTATGTCGCTCGCAACGGCCTCGACCTTCCCGAGGAGCCCGCGGCCCGCGAGATCGGACCGGACCCGCAATGCATGACTGATCCCATTCTCGAGCTGAACCTGGCGGAAGCCGGGATAGGTTCGATCATCTGGGCAACGGGATTCACCGTCGATTACAACTGGCTGAAGGTCGATGTGTTTGACGAAAAGGGCAAGCCGAAGCACCAGCGCGGCGTGTCGACCGAGCCGGGAATCTATTTCCTGGGACTGCCGTGGCAATCGCGGCGGGGGTCGAGCTTCATCTGGGGCGTCTGGCACGACGCCCAGCATGTGGCGGACCATATCTCCACGCAGCGCAAGTACCTGGCCTACCATGCGTCCGCAAAGCGCGAGACCAAAGTGGCATAGAAACGGACGTCCCGACCTCGAGCCGACTGACGGAGACCAAGATGGCCCATACAAGAATTCGCAAGTTCAACACCAAGGACACCTATCCCGAGCAGAAGCTCGACAATGATCTGTGCCAGGCGGTCGTTACGCGGGGCGGCAGGACCGTCTATCTGCGCGGCCAATGCCCGCAGGACCTCGACACGGCCAAGAATATCGAAAGCCATGATCCGGTCGAACAGACGCACAAGGTCATGCAGAACATCCGCCAGCTGATCGAGGAGTGCGGCGGCACCATCGAGCATTTGGTCAAGGTGGTGGTCTACATTACCGATGTCCGCCATCGCGAGGCGGTCTACCGCACCATGGGCGAGTATATCAAAGGCGTGCATCCCGTCTCGACCGGCCTAGTCGTGCAGGCCCTGGCGCGGCCGGACTGGCTGGTCGAGATCGACGGCACCGCAGTTATCCCGGATTAAAGTCATGACATTCTCCATCGTCGCGCGGTGCAGCCGCACCGGCATGTTCGGGGTCGCGGTGTCCTCCTC
>NZ_RZTF01000165.1:1027-3526 GCF_004023175.1 Mesorhizobium sp. M7A.F.Ca.MR.362.00.0.0 | reverse complement strand
CTGTGGCGGCGCGCTGCGCCTATGCGCAGGCGGGCGCCGGCGCCGTTGCCAGTCAGAACGTCACCGATCCTGCGCTGGGACTGCGCGGTCTCGAATTGCTGGCGCGCGGCGCGTCGGCGGCAGAGGCGATTGTCATATTGAAGCGCACCGGTGCCTATCCCGAATACCGGCAGGTGCTGGCTGTCGATGCCGCCGGGACGACCGCTATCCACTCAGGGCCCAAGGCGCTTGGCATCTGGGCGGAGGCGCGTGCGGACAATGTCGCCTGCGGCGGCAACATGCTGGCCCATGACGGCGTTCCGCAAGCCATGGTCGAGGCGTTCCTGGCGTCGGAAGGGCATCTCGGCGACCGCCTCATCGCGACCATGCGCGCCGCGCTGAAAGCGGGCGGCGAGGCGGGTCCTGTCCATTCCGCCGGTATGAAGCTGGTGCGCGAGGTGGCGTGGCCGGTCGCCGATTTGCGCTGCGACTGGACCGACGATTGCCCGATCGAGCAACTGGCGACGCTGTGGGAACTCTACAAACCGCAGCTCGATGCCTATGTGACCCGCGCGATAAACCCATCCGATGCGCCGAGCTACGGCGTGCCGGGCGACGAATAGTCAAGACAGGGGTCACCTGCGATGAGCGAACTCAGTCACAAGGACTGGATCGGCAAGGCGTCCGCGATCCGTTTTCGCGACAAGGCGTTCATCGACGGCAAGACGGTCGCAGCGCGTTCGGGCCGGACCTTCGCCAGCGTCAATCCGGCTACCGGCGAGGTGCTGGCCGAAGTGGCGTCCTGCGGCGAGGAAGATATCGATCTGGCGGTTGCCGCAGCGCGGCGCAGCTTCAATGCGGGTGTCTGGTCGCGCACCAGTCCGGCGCACCGCAAGGAGGTCTTGCTGCGGCTGGCGCAGCTGCTGCGCGAAAACCTGCATGAACTGGCCCTGCTTGAATCGCTCGACATGGGAAAACTGGTCAGGGATGCGGCCGCGGTCGACGTTCCCGGCTCGGCAGCGATCTTCCAATGGTATGGCGAGGCCATCGACAAGATCTATGGCGAAGTGGCGCCGACCGGCGAAGGCGATCTGGTGCTGGTGCGGCGCGAGCCGCTTGGCGTGGTCGGCGCGGTGGTGCCGTGGAATTTCCCGCTCGACATGGCGACCTGGAAATGCGCACCGGCGCTGGCGGCAGGCAATTCGGTGGTGCTGAAACCCGCCGAGCAGTCGCCCTTGTCGGCCCTGCTTCTGGCGGAACTGGCAATGGAAGCGGGCCTGCCCGCAGGCGTGCTCAATGTCGTGCCCGGCCTTGGCGAAACCGCCGGCCAGGCGCTTGGCCGTCATATGGATGTGGATTGCCTCGCCTTCACCGGTTCGACCGCCGTGGGCAAGATGTTCCTGCAGTATTCCGGCCAGTCGAACATGAAGCAGGTCTGGCTGGAGACCGGCGGCAAGAGCCCGAACCTCATCTTTGCCGATTGCGGCGATCTCGACGCGGCAGCCGACATGGCGGCCTTCGGCATCTTCTTCAACCAGGGCGAGGTCTGTTCCGCCAATTCACGCCTGCTCGTCCAGCGCGGCATCAAGGATGCCCTGGTGGAGAAACTGGTGCAACGTGCGGCGGCCACGCAGCCCGGCGATCCGCTCGATCCAGCTTCGAAAATGGGCGCGATGGTCGATGCCCGCCACGCCGCCAACGTCATGCGCTTCGTTGAAGCCGGCAAGAAAACCGCGCGCCTGGTCGCGGGCGGCGACCTGGTCACGGTCAACGGGCGTGGCAGCTTTGTCCTGCCGACCATCTTCGACGATGTCGCGCCCGCCGATCCGATTGCCCGCGACGAGATCTTCGGGCCGGTGCTTTCGGTCATCGCCTTCGACGACGAGGCCGACGCGATCCGTATCGCCAATGACAGCCCATACGGGCTGGCCGCATCGCTCTGGACCGACAGCCTGTCGCGCGCGCATCGTATCGCCGGCCGGCTGCATGCCGGCACGGTTTCCGTCAACACGGTCGACGCGCTGAGCCCGATGACGCCGTTCGGCGGTTTCAAGCAATCCGGCTTCGGCCGCGACCTGTCGCTGCATGCGCTCGACAAATACACCGCGCTCAAAACGACATGGATCAAATACTGATGGGCGCCTAAAGCGCATCGCGATTGAACGGATTCAAGCGATGCGCTTTAGGCCTTTGCTCTATGCATGTCATTTGCGCAAAACCGGGGCCACTTTTGCGCGACATGCATTGGGCTTGATCGAAGCCCTCAAACCAGCAACATAGCCAGCCATGCCGCTACGCTTCACGCTCAGACAGCTGGAATATTTCGTCGCCGTGGGCGAAGCCGGTTCCATCGCTAAGGCGGCCGAACAGGTCAATGTATCGCCGCCATCGATTTCGGCCTCGATCGCGCAGCTGGAAACCGAGTTCGGCGTCCAGCTGTTTGTCCGCAAGCATTCGCACGGCCTGTCGCTGACGGCCGGTGGCCGCATCTTCCTCAAGGAAGCCGCCCGGCTGCTCAAC
>NZ_RZTF01000165.1:0-1017 GCF_004023175.1 Mesorhizobium sp. M7A.F.Ca.MR.362.00.0.0 | reverse complement strand
GAGAAGGTGCGCGGCCCGCTGGCGGTGGGATGCCTGCTGACCTTTGCGCAAATCGTGCTGCCGGCGCTGCGCATGCGGTTCGAACGCGCCTATCCCGATGTGCGCGTGCGCCAGTTCGAGCGCAATCAGGGGCAATTGCTCGAGATGCTGCAGCGCGGTGAAATCGACCTTGCCTTGACCTACGATCTCGAACTGTCGCAGGACATGACCTTCGAGCCGCTGATGCTGGTGCCGGCGTACGTCATGCTGCCGGCGGGGCATCGCTTCGCGGCAAAGGCGTCGATCACGACGGAGGAGCTGGCCGACGAGCCGATGGTTCTGCTCGACCTGCCGTTCAGCCGCGAATATTTCCTGTCGGCGTTTCACCAGCGCGGAATCCGGCCCAACATTGCCGAGCGCACCGGTGACATCGCCGTCATGCGCTCCATGGTGGCCAACGGCTTCGGCTACGGCATCGCCAATATGCGGCCGCTCAACACGCTGGCGCCGGACGGCAAGCCGCTGGTCTTCGTGCCGCTGGACGGCGATCTGCGGCCGCTGACCATGGGCGTCGCCTTGCCCAGTTCCGAACACCGCACGCAAACCGTCCAGGCGTTCATCGACCACTGCCGGCATTTCGTCGTCGAGCAAGGCGTGTTCGGCGCCGAGCGGGCTGTCGGCCAGGCAGCACTTCCACAGAAGTAGCCCCGGTTAAGCCAACTGCTGGTCGGCAAGCCGCTGCAGCAATTTTTCCAGCATGCCATCGCAACGGCGCATCTGCTCGACGCTGACGAACTCATCCGGCTTGTGTCCCTGCGCCATCGATCCCGGTCCGCACACGACCGTCGGCGTGCCGAGATCGCGGCTGAACAGGCCGCCCTCCGTGCCGTAGGCAACCTTGATGGTGTTGTTGGCGCCGGTCAGCGATTTGATGAAAGCGACGGCTTGCGAACTGGCCGGCGTGTCCAGGCCGGGATAGGTGTTGGTGATGTCGATGTCGATTGCCGCCTCAGGCGCGATGGTCGAGGCTTCGGAAGC
>NZ_RZTF01000164.1:12735-13209 GCF_004023175.1 Mesorhizobium sp. M7A.F.Ca.MR.362.00.0.0 | reverse complement strand
CTCCAATAGCCTTCTTCGCGATGGTTCCGCGGTGCGCAAGCGCCGGGGTGAAAAGGGAACATGGTGAAGCCTTTCAGGCCAATGCCATGGCTGCCCCCGCAACTGTAAGCGGCGAGCAAAATCCGACACGCCACTGGCCGGAAGGCCGGGAAGGCAGGATGGCGCTGAGACCCGCGAGCCAGGAGACCTGCCATCAGCGAGAATTGACCGGACGGGGTGTGCCGGGAGGAAGCTCGAAGGCGGCCTCAATCCGTCATGCGCGCCATCCTTCCGTGCCTTGAAGAGGAGGTGACGGATGGAGAGCGTCGATTTAGGGCACAGTCCCGAGCACAGCATCATCGTCTGCATCCGCTGCCCCGGCCGGCGTGCGATTGACGGGAACCCCGGCTTGCGACTGATATCTATGCTGAATGCCGTACTGGACGGGGAGCCGGGCCGCCGGTTCCACATAGCCGAAGCCCACTGCATGGCCGG
>NZ_RZTF01000164.1:12040-12725 GCF_004023175.1 Mesorhizobium sp. M7A.F.Ca.MR.362.00.0.0 | reverse complement strand
TGCGACAGACCGCTGACCGTTGCCTACACAGCCGGCGGCAAGGCCAGCTACCTCTTCGGCGACATCGATTCGGACCGTGACGCTCCCCACCTGATCGACTTCGCACACCTCTATCATGGGCTGCCGAATGGTTGGTGCAGGGAGGGCGAGCGTCCCCTTGGTCTCGCCGGCAAGACGCTGGCGCGCATTCCTGCGGTCCTCGCCGCGCGGGTCGCGTGATGAGCACCGTCATGCTCGAGGCGCACGATGTCGGTTTCCGTTCCCTGGCAGGGCAAAGCCTGGTCGAGGATGTGAGCCTGAGGGTGGAGGCGGGCGACCGGCTGGCAATCATCGGGCCGAACGGCGCCGGCAAGACGACGCTGCTCAGGATGCTCGCGGGAATGGTTCGGCCGGGTTTGGGTGAGATCAGGCTTGGAGGCCGCCGTCTCGACCATCTCGCCGCTATCGATCGTGCCCGCAAGATCGCCGTGGTCGGCCAGTCTGACCAACCGGATCCGCGCCTTGCGGTGATAGACTATGTCGAGCTTGGCAGGGTTCCGCATGTCGGCTTGCGGAGAAGGAGCGAGGAACGCGACATTGTCGTCGAGGCTCTGAAGCGGACGGGCATGTTGAAAATGCTTGACCGCGTGATCGGCTCGCTGTCGGGCGGGGAGCGCCAGCGTGCCCAGATCGCCCGCGCCATCGC
>NZ_RZTF01000164.1:0-12030 GCF_004023175.1 Mesorhizobium sp. M7A.F.Ca.MR.362.00.0.0 | reverse complement strand
ACCCCCGGGCGCGGGCGGAGATTCTGGAACTGGTCGCGGAACTGGGTGTCGCGGTTGTCGCCGTCCTGCATGATCTGTCGCTTGTCGCTCCGTTCGCCTCCCGTGTCGCGGTGATGAACGGGGGACGTCTGGTTGGCCTCGATTCACCGGCCAGGACGCTGACGCCGGCCCTCGTTCGCGAAGTCTTTTCCGTCGACGTGCTGCGTCTGCCGCACCCCGTGGAGGACCGTGAACTCACGATCTTTGACATTCCCATCCGCCTTTCCGTCTACCCCTGATCCACTGGAGGATTTGCACTTGAAACGTCTTCTCATCTGTCTTGCCGCTACGCTTGTCACCTCCGCCGGCTGGGCCTTCCCGGTGACCGTCGACAGTTGCGGCACGCCGCTGACTTTCGATGCTGCGCCGAAGCGCGCCGTTATCCATGACCTCAACATGACCGAAATGGCCTTTGCGCTCGGCCTGCAGCCCTCCATCGTCGGCCTGACCGGCATTACGGGCTGGTACAAGGTCGGGCCTGAGTTCACGGCCGAACAGGGCTCGATCCCCGAGCTTGCTCCCAAATATCCGACGCTGGAGAACCTGATTTCGGTCGAGCCCGACTTCTTCTTCGCCGGCTGGTATTACGGTATGAAGCCGGGCGGCGATGTGACACCCGACACGCTTTCCCCGCACGGTATCAAGACACTGGTGCTGACCGAAAGCTGCGTCCATCTCGACAAGAACCGGCCGGCTTCGTCGATGGACCTGCTCTATGGCGACGTGGAAAAGCTCGGCAAAGTCTTCGGCAAGGAAGTCGAGGCAGGAAAACTGGTCGCCGGCTGGAAAGAGAGGCTTGCCGACATCACGGCCAAGGTCGGAGACAACAAGGGCACGCGGGTGTTCCTCTACGATTCCGGCGAGGACAAGCCTTTCACCGCCGGCAAGTTCGCCATCCCGACTGCCATGATCTCGGCCGCGGGCGGCGAGAACATCATGGCCGACATGGAGACGAGCTGGGGCAACGCGGATTGGGAAACGGTTGCCACCCGCAATCCAGAGTTCCTGATCCTGCTCGATTATCAGGACGATGCCGGTTACCAGAAACTGCTCGATTTCCTGAAGGCGCATCCGGCGATGAAGGAGACCGATGCGGTGAAGAACGAGCGCTTCGTAGCACTACGCTATGCCGAGCTGACGCCCGGTCCAGCCAATATCGAAGCGATCGACAAGATCGCCAAGGCGATGCATCCCGAAGCCTTCTGAGCGTGACGCCCAGATTCTATGGCATGGCGATCGGCACAGGCGTCGCGACGGCGATCGTTCTTGCGCTTCTGTCGATCGCCTGGGGCTCGACGCTCATCCCGCTGCGAGACGTAGTAGCTTCGCTGGCCTATGCGACAGGACTCGGCGGTGAAGCACCCTCGGGCCCGGTGGGAAAGATCGTCGTGGACCTGCGTCTGCCGCGGACGCTGCTGGCGATCTGCGTGGGGACAGGCCTCGGCGTGGTCGGCGCGCTGCTCCAGACCGTCACACGCAACGATCTCGCGGATCCCTTCCTGTTCGGCCTGTCGTCGGGGGCGGCAGGCGCGGTGTCGGTCATCACCGTGTTCGGTGACCACTTCGGCACCTGGACTCTGCCGATCGCCGCCTTCACCGGCGGCATGCTTGCGGCCATCATCGTCTTGCTGCTGGTCAGCCGCATCCATGGCCAGGGGCCGGAGCGGCTGATCCTTGCCGGGCTCGCCGTCTCCTTCCTGTTCACTGCGCTCACCAACTATCTGGTCTTCTCCGGCGACCAGCGCGCCGCGCACTCCGTGCTGTTCTGGACCATGGGCGGACTCGGCCTTGCGCGCTGGGACAATATCTGGCTCGGCGCCTTGGGTGCGGGCACTATCCTGGCTTACGCGCTGTGGAACCACCGCCGGCTCGATGCTTTCCTGGCCGGCGAAAACGCCGCCGAAAGCCTGGGCGTGCCGGTGGCGCGGATGCGAAGGATGACCTTTCTCGTCGCCGCCTTCTCGACGGCGATCCTGGTCTCGGTCGCCGGCGTCATCGGCTTCGTCGGGCTGATGATCCCGCATCTGTCGCGGCCGCTGGCGGGCCCCTTGCACCTGCGCCTGGTTGCCAGCTGCGCCGTGTTCGGCGCGGTGCTGTTGCTGGCCAGCGACCTTCTGGCTCGAACGCTGTTGCCGCCGCAGGAACTGCCGATCGGCATCATCACCAGCTCCGTCGGCGCGTTCTTCGTCGTCACCATGCTCATCCGCAACCGGCTTTGAGTGCGGCCTCGGCCGGGGCCAGCGCCGCGATTACTCTCCCGAAATGCCCAGTTGCACCTGTTGCTTTGGGCGCTTCGACTGGAACAGGGCAAGCAAAAAAACGCCGGCCTGAACCACGACGATCGTCGGGCCCGTGGCTGCGTCGATGTGATAGCTGAGGATCGTTCCCACGACGCTCGACCCGATGGCGGCCGCGGCAGCAATGGCGAGCATACGCTCAAAGCTCTTCGTCAAAAGAAAACCGATCGCTCCCGGCGCGATCAGCATGGCGATGACAAGGATGATCCCGACAGCCTTCAGCGAGGCCACGATGGTCAACGCGAGCAGCGTCAACAGCCCGAAATGCAGCAGGTTGACGGGCAGGCCGATCGCGCGCGCATGGGCCGGATCGAAACAATAGAGCAGCAGATCCTTGCGTTTTGCCAGAACGATGAGGATCGCCGGCACGACGATGATCGCCGCCTCGATCACGTCGCGCCACTGGACGCCGAGCATGTTGCCGAACAGGATATGATTGAGATGCTGGTCGGTCTCGACCTTGACGAACAGAACCAGGCCAAACGCGAACATGCCTGAGAAGACGATGCCCATGACTGCGTCTTCCTTGATCCGGCTGTGCTGCTTGAGGTAGCCCGTCGCCAGCGCGCAGCCAAGTCCTGCCACGAATGCGCCGAAGGCAAGCGGGATCCCGGCGATATAGGCGAGCACAATACCCGGAAGCACGGCATGCGAAACGGCGTCGCCCATCAGCGACCAGCCCTTCAGGACGAGATAGCAGGACAACACCGCGCAGATGGCGCCGACCAGAATGGCGACGGTGAGACCGCGACGCATGAACTCATGGCTGAGCGGTTCGGCGATCCAGGACCAGATTGTCATCATGACGCGACCTGGGATGCGGCACGTGCCGCCCGGCGCGCGGCGAGACGGCCATGTTTGGGTGCGAAGACGAAGGCAGTCAGAAAGACCACGGTCTGCAGCACCACGATCAGTCCGCCAGTCGCGCCATCGAGAAAGAAGCTGAGATAGGCGCCGACCGCGCTCGTCGCCGCGCCGATCGCCATCGCGAGCAGGATCATGACGCCGAACCGATCGGTAAGCAGATAGGCGGTGGCACCAGGCGTTACCACCATCGCGATCACGAGGATCGCGCCGACGGTCTGGAGCGCGGCGACGATGCAGGCGCTGAGCAGCACGAAGAACAGGACCCGCAACCGCCACGGATTCAGGCCGACGCCGCGCGCATGGTTCTCATCGAAGAACACCAGCATCATATCCTTCCATCGAAGCCCCAATACAGCCAGCGAAACCGCTGCGATGAGGATGACCTGGGTTACATCCTCGTCGGAGATTGCGAGGATGTTGCCGAGTACGATGGACTGGATGTTTACGGAGGTCGGACTGATCGACGCAATCAGCAGCCCGCCAGCGAACAGCGTTGTAAAGACAAGGCCGATCACGGCGTCCTCGCGAAGTTGCGTCACGCGCCGCACCAAGGTGATGCCGAGTGCGGCGATGAGGCCGGAGGCGAATGCGCCGGCGGCATAGGGAAGGGCCAGCATGTAGGCGGCCGCAACGCCCGGCACCACCGAGTGGGCAAGCGCGTCGCCCATCAGGGCCCAGCCTTTGAGTATGAGATAGCAGGACAGGAACGCGCAGACCATGCCGACCAGGGCGCTGACCCAGATGGCCTTGGCCATGTAGTTGTAGGTGAAGGGTTCCAGCAGGATGTCGATCACGGGGCTGGCGATCCGCTGTCGGGCTTCATCATCTTCTCTTGATCGCGCTCGCCGTAAAGCACCAGAGGGCGCTCGTCATCGGTCAGCACGGTCAGGTGGCGAGCGTCGGGGTCGTCGTGAAGATCGGCGCCGCCGAGGCGTAGATGCCTCAGCACGCCGCCAAAAGCTTTCGCAAGATTGGCTTGCGTAAACGTTGTCTCTGTCGGTCCGAAGGCCAGCACCGTCTTGTTGAAGATGACGACATGGTCGCAGAAATTGACGATGCTGCCGAGATTGTGCGTCGACACCAACATCAGCTTGCCGTCGTCGCGCATCGACCGAAGGAGATCGATGATCGCTGCTTCGGTCTGCACGTCGACGCCGGTGAACGGCTCGTCGAGCAGGATGATCTCGCCGCCCTGCGCCAGAGCGCGCGCCAGGAACACGCGCTTCTTCTGGCCGCCGCTCAGTTCGCCGATCTGGCGCTTGCGAAAATCGGTCATGCCGACCCGTTCCAGCGCCGCGTCGACCGCCATGCGATCGGCTCTGCCTGGGATACGCAGAAAATTCATGTGGCCATAGCGGCCCATCATGACGACATCTTCCACCAGCACCGGAAAGTTCCAGTCGACATCCTCGCTCTGCGGCACATACGCTACCAGGCCGCGCTTCAGCGCTGCGTGGACCGGCAATCCGGCGATAAGCACTGTTCCGGTCGACGGCGTCAGGAAGCCCATCAGCGCCTTGAACAGCGTCGATTTGCCGGAGCCGTTGACGCCGACCAGCGCGCATATGGTGGAGGCGCCGAGCCTGAAAGAGGCGGAGTGTACGGCCGTGACCCCGCTTGAATAGCTGACGGTGACGTCGTCCACGTCGATGGAGGCAACGACCCGGCCGCTACCGGTCGATGTTCGATCAGGGCTGCCCTGGACGCTGTCCGGAGCGAGCGCGGTGCGAACCCCGGTCACCCGCCGAACCCCTGGACGATAGTCTCGACGGTGGTTTCGAGAAGCTTCAGATAGGTCGGAACCGGGCCGTCTTCCTCGCTCAGCGAATCGACGTAGAGAACGCCTCCATAGGTGGCTCCGGTTTCGCGCGCGACTTGCTTGGCCGCCTTGTCCGAAATGGTGCTTTCGCTGAACACCACCGGAATCTTGTTCTCGCGCACCAGGTCGATGAGCTTGCGCGCCTGTTGCGGAGTGCCTTGCTGGTCGGCGTTGATCGGCCACAGATAGGCTTCGCGCAGATCGAAGTCGCGTGCCAGGTAGCTGAAAGCGCCTTCGCTTGTAACCAGCCAGCGTTGGTCCGTGGGGATCGCCGACAGGCGCTTGCGCATGGGTTCGTCGATTGCCTTGATCTTTTCCGAATAGGCGGCGGCATTGGCGGCATAGACTTGGGTGTTTGCCGGATCCGCCTTGGACAGCGCCTTGCGGATGTTCTCGACATAGATGAGGGCGTTCTTCGGCGACATCCACGCATGCGGATTGGGCTTGCCTTCGTAGGGCCCCTCCTTGATCCCCATCGGCTCGACACCGTCCGTGACGACGGCGCTCGGCACGTTCTTCACGTTGTCGAAGAATTTCTCGAACCAGCGTTCTAGGTTCATGCCGTTCCAGAGCACGAGGTCGGCCGATTGCGCCTTCACCACGTCGAGCGGCGTCGGCTGATAGTCGTGGATTTCGGCGCCGGGCTTGGTCACCGACTCTACGATTGCCGCGGTCCCGGCTACGTTTTGCGCGATATCCTGGATGATCGTGAACGTCGTCACGACGCGCAGAACCTTCCCTGCCGCAGGCTGGGTCTCCTGTGCCATGACCGGAACGAGGCTCGCCATCGTCGCAAAACCGATGGCCACAAGGCCGCCAAGCGCCCGCAGCATCGTCCTGCGGGTTGGGGAAGCAGAAACAGTCATCGGATGCCTTTCGACTGGAGTTGATCGTCGCCCATGCGCCGCTCACGTCATGCTAATGCGTTTGATTTGCATCTAATATTGCAGTTGCAACTGATTTGCAAGTAGCTAATTGCAGTCGCGTGGCAACGCGGCTAAGTATGGCGGATGAAAGCGGATAACGACCTTTTCGAGCGATTCCGGAGCAATTTGAAAGCCGCCGGTGTCCGGATGACCGAACAACGCAAGGTGATCTTGCGGCTGCTGGCGGATGCGCACGACCATCCGGACGCGAACGAATTGTATTCTCGTGCCCACCAGATCGACGGCAGCATTTCCTTGTCGACCGTCTACCGGACGTTGCGGCTCCTGGAGGAGAAAGGCGCCATCCAGCGTCATGCCTTCGACGAGGGCCGCGCCCGGTTCGAAAACGCGGACCGTGAACATCACGACCATCTCATCGACCTCGACACCGGTCAGGTGATCGAGTTCCGTTCCGACAAAATCGAGAAACTGCAGGCCGAGATAGCGTCGGAGCTTGGCTTCGAAATCGTCCGCCACAAGCTGGAACTGTATGTCAGGAAACGCGCTAAATAGCGTGGTTTCTGGTCGTCACCATGCTCATCCGCAACCGCTTTGAGCGCGGCACAGATCGCCGGATCACACGGTCCAGAAACAGCGCACGATGTGGAAGAACACCGGGGCGGCGAAGACCAGGCTGTCGGTGCGGTCCATCATGCCGCCATGGCCTTCGACCAGATGGCCCCAGTCCTTGACGCCCTGGTCGCGCTTGATGGCCGAGGCGACCAACCCGCCAAGAAATCCCATCGAGCAGGCGACGAAGGCCACGGCCGCCGCATGCAGCGGCGAGAAGGGCGTGCCGATCAGGCCTTCCCAGGTTTTCGACGGCGAGACGTTCGGCGAAAAACGGTGTTTTCCAAAGAGCTTGCCGAAGATGCCGAACATGCCGCATTTGTGCACCAACGCTCGGGCAGGGCTAAAAACTTTAGGCTTGAAATAAATTTGGTCTGGTGCAATTCTCAATCGTCAGTCGAGAGCGTGGGAGGTCTCGCTGTGCCAAATGCCGGTCGCATATTCGATCGCGCCGGGTGCTGCCGCATATGCGGATGACCAGCCCGGCGTCGGCGCAAAGCCTCCCCGCAAGTTGCGTATTCAAACACACGCACGGCGACAAGACCGTGGCAACGAGCATCTAGGGGACAGCCGCAGAATGCTTGGACCGTCAGCGCATATCGACACGTTCACGCGCGACAACCTTCCGCCCGAGGAACAGTGGCCGAACTTCCTGCTCGATGGCTTCGACTACCCCGAATACCTTAATGCCGGTGTCGAACTGACCGACGTCTGGTCGAAAAGGGTCTGGGTGACCACACCGCGCCGATCGGCAATGGCCGGGCGCTGGCGCTTCAATCATGTCACCACAGTCGAACGCATCATCGGCATGAAACGCAGCACCGGCGGCACGTCGGGCGCTTCGTGTCTGAAGAGATGCTGGAGGTTGAACTGTTCACTGAACTCTGGAAAGTTCGCGCCCGGCTCTGAAGCTATTTTATCTATATTGAAAACACTGGGAAGGAGAGAAAAATGAAGAATATCCTGGCATCCAGCATGTTCGCTTTGTCGCTGGCCACATCTGGCCTTGCCTATGCCGAACCCATCAAGATCGGCGTCATCACCACGCTTTCGGGCGGCGGTGCGGGTCTCGGCGTCGACATGCGCGATGCCTTTACGCTGGCGATGAAACAGTCCGGCAACAAGGATGTCGAGCTGGTCATCGAAGACGATGCCCAGAAGCCCGAGATCGCGGTGCAGCTCGCCGAAAAGATGATCCAGAGCGACAAGGTCGACCTGCTCACCGGCATCATCTGGTCGAACCTGGCGATGGCGGTGGTGCCCAACGCGGTGGCGCAGGACGTCATCTATCTGTCGCCCAATGCCGGCCCGTCGGCGCTTGCCGGCGCCAAGTGCAACAAGAACTATTTCAACGTCGCCTACCAGAACGACAATTTCCATGAGGCGATGGGTCAGTACGCCAACAAGGACTACAAGAAGACCTTCATCCTCGCGCCCAACTACCCGGCTGGCAAGGATTCGCTGACCGGCTTCAAGCGCTACTACAAGGGCGAGCTGGCAGGCGAGGCCTACACCCAGATCGGCCAGGCCGACTACGCCGCCGAGATCGCCCAGATCCGCGATTCCGGTGCCGACTCGGTGTTCTTCTTCCTGCCTGGCGGCATGGGCATTTCCTTCATGAAGCAGTACGCCCAGTCGGGCGTGAACATCCCGGTCATGGGTCCTGGCTTCTCCTTCGACCAGGACATTTTGCCCGCGGTTGGCGACGCAGCCCTTGGCGTCAAGAACTCGGCGAGCTGGTCCAGGGACCTCGACAACGAAGCCAACAAGCAGTTCGTCGAGGCCTTCAAGGCCGAATACAATCGCCTGCCCTCAATCTACGCCGCCCAGAGCTGGGATACGGCGAACCTGATCCTGTCTGCGCTGTCCAAGGCCAGTGTTAAAGACAAGGACGCGTTCCGCGCGGCCCTCAAGGCAGCCGATTTCAAGTCGGTGCGCGGCGAGTTCACCTTCAACACCAACAATCATCCGGTCCAGAACATCTACGTCCGTGAGGTGGTAAAGGAAGGCGATGTCTTGACCAACAAGATCATCGCCACCGCCTTCGAACACCACAAGGACGCCTATGCCGACCAGTGCAAGATGTAGCCCAAGGCTGCATCCGCTTTGCTAAAGTGCCGGCCTCGTCATCGACGGGGCCGGGGCCGCGGCGAGGCCGCACCGCCGTATCTTGCAGCGGCTTGCTTCGGCATTCCCCGCCTTGAACCACAGTCCGGATCGTTCATTTGTCCATCGCCCTTCTGATCGAACAACTTCTCAACGGGCTGCAGCTCGGAGTGATGCTGTTCCTCATGGCCGCCGGCCTGACGCTGATCTTCGGAGTCATGGGCCTGATCAACCTCGCCCATGGCTCGCTCTACATGGTCGGCGCCTTTGCCTGTGCCACGGTCGCCGCCGCCACTGGTTCGTTCTGGATCGGTCTGGTGGCGAGCCTGATCGCTGCGGCAGCCGCCGGTGCGGTCATGGAGATCGTTGTCATCCGCAGGCTTTATGAGCGCGACCATCTTGACCAGGTGCTGGCGACGTTTGCGCTGATCCTGATCTTTTCGGAAGGCACGCGCTGGCTGTCTGGCTCGTTTCCGCTTTATCTCGACATCCCACCGCTGCTGCAAGGCGCGGTGCCCCTGCCCGGCGGTGGCCAGTACCAGCTCTACCGCCTCGCCATTATCGGCGTCGGCATCGCCGTTGCTGTGGGGCTCTATCTGCTGATCTCGCGCACCCGTCTCGGCATGCGCATCCGCGCCGGCGAATCCGACCGCGAGATGATCGCAGCCCTCGGCGTCGACATCCGCACGCTCTACACTGTTGTCTTCGCGCTAGGTGCTGCCCTTGCCGGCCTTGCCGGCGCGCTGGTCGGTGCGCTGCAATCGGTGCAGGTCGGCATGGGCGAGCCAGCACTCATCCTCGCCTTCGTGGTCATCGTCATCGGCGGCATCGGCTCGATCAAGGGCGCGCTGTTCGGTGCCATCCTCGTCGGCCTCGTCGACACGATGGGCCGCTTCCTCCTGCCCAAGGCGCTGGCGTTGATGATGCCGACGGCACAGGCCGGGCTGATCGGTGCCTCACTCGCCTCCATGCTGATCTACATAGTCATGGCCCTGATCCTCGCTTTCAGGCCAAGCGGCCTGTTTGCGGCGCAGTCGTAAGGGCCACCATGAGCCGCGAAACCGTCATCAATATACTGCTGGCACTTCTGCTGCTAGCGATCCCGTTCAGTGCGTCTGCAATGGGCGAGCAATTCTACGTCACGCTTGCCACGCGCATTACGATCCTTGCGCTCGCTGCTGTCGGGCTCAACATCGCGCTTGGTCTTGGCGGGCTGGTATCCTTTGGCCACGCCGCCTTCTTCGGCCTTGGCGGCTATGCCGCCGGCATCCTGGCGACCCATGCCTTCAACGCCGAACCGCTGTTGTTTGGCCTGCAAGGCACGACTTCGATGCCGGTCATCTGGTCGGTGGCGATCTTGGTTTGCGGCCTTGTCGCCTTGCCGATCGGCGCGATCAGCCTGCGCACGACGGGCGTCTATTTCATCATGATCACGCTCGCTTTCGCGCAGATGATCTACTACTTCGCCATCTCCTGGCCGGCCTATGGCGGCGAGGACGGGCTGTCGATCTATGTCCGCAATGGCTTTCCCGGTATGAACACGGCGCAGTCCCTGACCTATTTCCTGATCTGCTATGTCGTGCTGATGGCAGCACTTGGTTTGTTCTGGCTGCTGCGCGGATCGCGCTTCGGTGCCGCATTGCAGGCGGCACGGCAGAACGCGACAAGGCTGTCCGCCGTCGGCATCGCACCCTTCAACATCAGGCTCGTTGCCTTCGCCATCTCTGCCATGGTCACAGGCCTCGCCGGCGCGCTGTTTGCCGATCTCAACCGCTTCGTCAGCCCCTCGATGCTGTCCTGGCACATGTCGGGCGAGCTGATCGTGCTCATCATCCTTGGCGGCAAGGGTCGGCTGTTCGGCCCGGTTGCGGGCGCGATGCTTTACGTGCTGTTCGAATTCGCGCTTGGCGGCTTCACCGAACGCTGGCAGTTCTTCCTTGGCCTGATCCTGCTCGGCGTCGTTTTGTTCGCGCGCGGCGGGCTGCTTGGCCTTTTGGCTGGAGAGGCGCGTCATGGCTGAGCTGGTCCTCGAAATACGCGATCTCAAAAAGACTTTCGGCGCGCTGAAGGCCACCGACGGCGTCAGCCTCGATCTCAAGCCGGGCGAAATCCACGCGCTGATCGGCCCCAATGGAGCCGGCAAAAGCACGCTGATCCACCAGATCTCGGGCTCGCTCCGGCCAGACAGCGGCAGTATCCGCTTTCTCGGCCAGGATATGGCCGGGCTCGACATGGCGGCCCGCGGGCGGCTTGGGCTCGGCCGCAGCTTCCAGATCTCATCACTCGCGCAGGAGTTTTCCGCGCTGCGCAATGTGATGCTGGCGGTGCAGGCACGCCAGGGAACGAGCTTCCGCTTCTTACGCCCTGTGATGAGCGACAAGAGCCTGACAGAACCGGCGATGGCGATGCTGGAGCGCGTCGGCCTTGCCGGGCGCGCCTACGTGCCAGCCGCTGAGCTGTCGCATGGCGAACGCCGTCAACTCGAAATCGCCATTGCGTTGGCCCTTGGATCGAAGGCCTTTTTGTTCGACGAGCCGATGGCCGGCATGGGGCCAGACGGATCGAAAGCGTTGACGAAATTCCTCGACGGCCTGCGCCACGAAGCGCCGATCCTGCTCGTCGAGCACGACATGGATGCCGTCTTCGCGCTTGCCGACCGTATCTCGGTCCTCGTCTATGGCCGCGTCATCGCCACCGGCACGGTGGACGAGATCCGCAACGATCCCGAAGTGCGCCGGGCCTATCTCGGAGAAGCTGCGTGAGCCTGCTGGAACTCAACGGCGTCGAAACCTTCTACGGCGCATCGCAGGCGCTGTTCGGCGTCTCGCTCGACGTCAGGGCGGGTGAGGTCGTGGCGCTCATGGGCCGCAACGGCATGGGCAAGACGACGACGATCAATTCCATTCTCGGCCTCGCGAAACCGCGCTCAGGCTCGATCAGCTTTGGCGGCCGCCAAGTCGCCGGCATGCGCCCGCACCGCATCGCGCGTCTTGGCCTGGGTCTGGTGCCGGAGGGAAGGCGCTGCTTTCCCAATCTGACCGTACTGGAGAACCTGCTGGCCGCAGCACGCGGCAGCGCGTGGACATTGGAAAAAGTTGTCGAGCTGTTTCCGCGTCTCGGCGAACGCCGCGACCAATATGCCGGTACACTGTCGGGCGGCGAGCAGCAGATGGTAGCCATCGGCCGCGCGTTGATGACCAATCCGAGCCTGCTCATTCTGGACGAGGCGACCGAGGGTCTGGCACCTGTGATCCGCCAGGACATCTGGGCAGCAATCCGCAAGCTCAAGTCGAGCGGACAGTCGATCCTTATCGTCGACAAGACGCTTGCCGAGCTTCTACCTGTGGCCGACCGCTGCTTCGTTCTGGAAAAGGGCATGACCGTCTTCGAAGGCACGCCCGAGGCG
>NZ_RZTF01000163.1:8646-13219 GCF_004023175.1 Mesorhizobium sp. M7A.F.Ca.MR.362.00.0.0 | reverse complement strand
ATAGTGACGGGGAGAAGGACGCCGTCGCTGACGATTTCGCCAATCGGCGACCTTGCAGGGCGAACGCCGGCGTCGCCATTGCCCCTTTCTCCCCGTCACTATACGGGGAGAAATGTCCGGCAGGACAATGAGGGGCGGCGCAACCCTCTGAGGTTCAATCCGCATCACCTGCAGGCCCGGCCTTGCCGCACTGCGCCAGCACCTTGCCGATGGCCGCGCTCGACCCCTTCAGCGGAAAGCTGATCTCGCCATATTTGGCTGAACTGACCGACACATCGCCCTTCCCACGCAACAGGTCCAGCAACGGATCGGCTTTCGCCAGATTGACCACGAAGTAGTTGTACATCGCCTCCAGCTGCAGCGTCTTCGTTACCGTCTTGCCGTCGGCCTTGAACGCGAACGAACCGCTGATGCCAGGCTCCAGCTGCTGGCCGGTGGCGCCGAGATCGTAGCTCAGCACCGGCGTGTCGAAACAGGTGAGCATCATATGCGCATCGCCTTTCGGCCCGCCGCAGACCGAAGCCGTCAGCACGCTGCCGCCCTCGTCTTCCTCCATCTTGGCGCTCCAGCCACCGCACGACGCGGCAAACGCCGGCTGCGCGGCCTGCACGACGGCCAAGGCACCAGCGACGATGAGATGTGCAACTCTCATGACTCCCCCAATTGACTGCCTCCAGGGCATTTGCAGCGCCCGTCGGCAGCATATAGGAAAAAGCGATCCGATGGCATTGCCCGTTGCGGCAGCCGGTCCTGTTTCGTGGAGAGTTGGATTGAGAGCCTGCGTTCGCCTGTGTCTGTCCTTTGCCGCCCTGCTTGCCTCGCCGCTCACCGCTCGTGCCGAGTGGAAGCCGGTCGAGAAGATCGAGCCCTACGCGATCTCGGGCCGGTCCGGCGCCGAACTCTACCGGTCGATCGGCGAGAAAGGGCCAAAGCTCGGCATTGCCCGCGCCATCGCCTACACCAATTTCAAGCTGACCTGGGGGTTAAGGGACTACAAGCCCAAGGGCAAAGACTGCGTGCTGACGGCCGGGCGGCCGAAGCTGATCGTCACCTACACCTTGCCAAAACCCTCCGGCTCCCTGCCGCCCGCCGTCCAGAAGAACTGGGAAACTTTCATCGCCGGCGTCGCCGCCCATGAGAAGGTGCATGGCGCCAGCATGGTCCAGATGGTCCACGACATCCAAGCCGCGACGAACGGCCTGACCGTCGCCGACGATCCCAAATGCAGCAAGACAAGGGCCGAGGTGGTCAAGCGGCTCGACGCAATCTCGAAGGCGCGGGTGCTGGCAAGCCGCGATTTCGACCGCGTCGAATTCGGCAATGGCGGCAATTTGCAGAAACTGGTTTTTTCGCTCGTGACCGGCCCCTGACTGCGCAGCCTCCAATCCGAAGTTTGCGGCAGTGCTATCTTCGACCGCTGGCGCCGGCCGCTTCGCCCAGCTCACCGCGTTTCCGCACTCGCCCTCAGCTCCGCCCGCTTCTCGTCCGAGACGACGGCCAGATCCAGCACCTTCTGCAATTCGGCGGCATGGCGGAAGGACGGTTCGGCCTGCACGCCGGATCGCACCGCGTCAGTGAAACGCTGGTAGTTGGTCGGCACCGTGCCGGCGTCGAGCTCTTCCCATATGGCGTTCTCGACGTTTTCGCCGATGCAAGCCTTGAGCGTCGAACCATCCAGATTGTGCACCACTTCGATGCCGCCCTTCTCGCCATAGATGCGCAGGCGCAGCTCGTTGAGATGGCCAGTCGCCCAGCGGCTGGCATGCACCACGCCGAAGGCGCCGTTGGAAAAGTCCAGCGTCATGGCGAAGCTGTCATTGGCGTCTAGCCCGTAGTCGCCGATGCGGTTGCCGGGCGCCTTGTCGAAGGCGCGCAGCCGGCAGAAGACATGGTCGATGTCGACGGCTGCGCCATAGCTGGCGAAATCGAGGATGTGGATGCCGACATCGCCAAGCACGCCATTGGAGCCGTGGCCGCGTGACAGGCGCCACAGCCATTTCGGATCGGTGCGCCAGTCGCCCCAGAATTTCGACACCAGCCAGCTTTGCAGGTAGGACGCCTCGACATGCCTGACGGTGCCGATCTCGCCCGCCTGCACCATCTGGCGGGCCTTCTGCAGCGCCGGCACATTGCGATAGGTGAGGTTCACCATGTTGACGATGCCGGCGGCCTCGGCGGCGTCGGCCATCTCGGTCGCCTTGCCATAGTTTTCGGCCAGCGGCTTCTCGCACAGCACCGGCTTGCCGGCGGCGACCAGCGCCATGGTGGTCGGGTGGTGGATGCGGTCCGGCGTGACATTGGCCACCGCGTCGAACTCACCCCATGTCAGCGCCTCATCCAGCGCGGTAAAGCGGTTGGGAATGTTGAAGCCGTCGGCGAATTCGCCGACGCGCGCCGGATCGACATCCACGGCGCCGACAATGTCGACGCCGTCGATGGCGGTGAAGCGCCGCGCATGTTCCTGCGCCATCCAGCCGGTGCCGAGTATCAAAAGCCGCATTCTTTGCTCCTTGGGGTGAGATGCCGGGATCCCCTCCCGGCCGACGCCCTCAAATAGCGCGTATGATGCCGCCGTCGACCCGGATGTTCTGGCCGGTGATGTAGCCGGCGCCTTCGGACGCCAGGAAGGCGATGGTCGCGGCGATTTCTTCCGAGGTGCCGTAGCGCTGCATCGGCACACTGTCGCGGCGTTCTTCTGTGGCCGGCAGGCTGTCGATCCAGCCGGGCAGCACGTTGTTCATGCGCACATTGTCGGCGGCGTAGGTGTTGGCGAAGATCTTGGTGTAGGCGGCAAGCCCGGCACGGAACACCGCGGACGTCGGGAACATCGGGCTCGGCTCGACCACCCAAGCCGTCGAGATGTTGATGATGGCCCCACCCTTCTGCTTGACCATCTGCGGCGCCACGATGCGCACGGGACGGATGACGTTCAGCAGATAGACATCCATGCCGGTGTGCCATTGCTCGTCGGTGATTTCGAGGATCGGGGCGCGCGGCCCGTGGCCGCCGCTGTTGACCAGCACGTCGATGCGGCCAAAACGTTCGAGCGTCAGGTCGACGAGACGCTGCAGATCTTCATTGGATTGGTTGGAGCCGGTGACGCCCAGCCCGCCCAATTCCCCAGCCAGCGCCTCGCCCTTTCCGGACGACGAAAGAATGGCGACCTTGAAGCCGTCCGCCGCCAGCCGCTTGGCCGCCGCCGCACCCATGCCGCTGCCGCCGGCCACCACCACAGCTACTTTTTCTACACTCATCGGATTTTCCTCTCAGGGCTTGCGGGCACCGAAAGCGGTGTTTTCGGGAGCTGAGCGCTGATATAGCTGGTTTTCCCCGCTGGTTCGAACCAGAATGCCTGAAATCAACCTGTAGAAAAACTCCTGCATGCCCGAAGCCTTCCTCAGCCTGCCGCCGTTGAATGCGCTGCGCGCCTTCGAAGCCTCGGCGCGTCATCTCAACTTCCGCATCGCCGCCGAAGAGCTGAATGTCACGCAAGGGGCGGTCGCCCAGCACATTCGCGGGCTGGAAGCCGATCTCGGCACAAAGCTGTTCGAGCGGCTGCCGCGCGGCCTGGCGCTGACCGATGAGGGCCGCGCCTATGTCCCCAATATCCGCCGCGCCTTCGACCTGATCTCGGAGGCGACGCTGCTGCTTCGTCCCGAGCCGGCGCGGCTGACGATCAGCGTGACGCCGAGCTTCGCCACCAAATGGCTGATCCCGAGATTGCACGACTTCGTCGCGCACAACCCGCTGGTCGATTTGCGCGTGCTGGCCAGCGAGAGCCTATCGAGCTTTCAAGCCGATGGCGTCGACATCGCGGTCAGGCAAGGCCGCCCGCCCTTCGGCGCTGGGCTGATCGTCGACCTGCTGTTTCCCCAGCAGATCGTCGCCGTCTGCACCCCGGCCTTGCTGCCGGAAGGTGTTGCTGAAATCGCAGCCTCCGAAATCCAGCACCATGTGCTGCTGCACGATGCCCACAATCTGTGGCCGGAATTCATGGAGAAAGCGGTCGGCCTGAAGATGACGACCGAATTGAAACGGATGCGCTTCAACCAGACGGGCCTGGCCATCGACGCGGCCGTCGCCGGCCAGGGCATTGCGCTGGCCAGCCGCTTCCTCGTAGCCGCCGATCTCGCCGCCGGCCGCCTGGTCCAGCCGGTCCTTGGCGAAATGCGTGGCACGCAGGATTTTTATGTCGTCATGCCGCGAAAGCAGCGCCATCCCGAGCCGACGCAAGCCGTGCGGCAATGGTTGCTGGATGCGGGAGAAAGGCCGCCGCTCTAGATCGGCAGCAAGGCGTCGGGCTTCACATTGGCGATCGAAGCGTAGGTGTGTGTCTCCCGCACCCCGGGCAGCGGCAGGATGACGCGCTGCAGGAAATCCTGGAACATCGCCATGTCGGCGATGCGCGCCTTGACCAGATAGTCGAAGCCGCCGACCACCATGTGGCATTCGATGATCTCGGGCGCCCGCAGAACCGCCTCGGCGAAGCGGTCGAACACATGCGGCGCCGTGTGGTCGAGCCGCACCTCGATGAAGACGAGCTGCGCCTGCCCGATCCGAGCAGGATCGAGCA